>CAZURX010000042.1:0-8175 GCA_964623015.1 uncultured Candidatus Peribacteria bacterium | reverse complement strand
ACCAATCCTTCTAAATCAATCAAGTAATCCTTTAATCACGCGAATCAAGGTTCAGACAGTTGCCCCTCTCAAATAATATTCGACTGCAAATGGTAATACGGCGGATGTTTCTTGTACCGCTCGATGGTCATGCGGATGATCTCCTCCAGAAAGTCGCCATAGTCCAGCCCTACCAGGGCCGCCGACTTGGGGACCTCGTTGCCGTTGTTGATGGACGGGTTGGGGTTCAGCTCCAGCACGTGGGGATTGTTGTTTTTGTCCACGCGGATCTCCACCCGGCCGTAGTCGTGGCAGTGCAATATATTATAGGTGTCCAGGGCGATTTCCGTGATCAGGCGGGTCAGCTTGGGGCTGATGTTCTTGGGCGGGCGCTGTTTCACGATCTTGTTGTAGACCTCGTTGGATTCCCACTTGGAATCGAAGGCGTAGATGTGCCAGAAGCCCTTGGGCATTTGGTCGAAAAGCGATCGGCAGAGGGGAAGCACGCGCAGGTCGCTGGAGTCGCTGCCCATGATCGACACGTCGTACTCGTCCCCGTCGATGAATTCCTCGATCAGGGCCGGGGACCCGATGTCCACGATGATCTTTTTGAGCTGCGCATGGAGTTGTTCCTTCGAGGTGACCACGGAATCGTTCGTGATCCCGATGGAATTGTCCGTGTTCGCGGGCTTCACGATCAGCGGATACTGCAGGTCCGGGCGGATGTCGTCGGTCATGTCGTACACATAGTCCCATTGCGGGGTGGGGATGCCGTGGTATGTGAGCAATTTCTTCACGCGGATCTTGTCGATGCACAGGGCCAGCGTGAACGGGCTGGATCCCGTGTAGGGGATTTCCAGCGTGTCCAAAATTGCGGCCGCGTGGGGCTCAAGCAGGCTGGAACCGTTGATGCGTTCACACACGTTGAAGACCAGGTCCACATTGCTTTTTTCAAGGTCGTTGAACACCTTCACCAAATTGTTGAAGTCGAAGAAGCTGACATGGTAGCCCCGTTCCAGCAGGGCCTTTTCAATGGTTCGGCCCACGGATAAAAGTTCCTGTTCCACGGGGTTGTCCCCGCCCGTGTACGAGTTGCAGGCGATGCCCACGTGGAGCTTGCGCTGGTTCGCCAGCGACATTTTGCGGATCTTCTCGATCTTCCCGTGGCTGATCAGGCTCTTGGTGCTGAAAAAGGCCGGGGAGAAACGGTCCTTGCGCTGGGTTTTCCCGATGGAGGATGCGGGGTCGAATTTCACCACCTTGAACGTGACAAGCTTGAGGGTTTCGTCCAAGTTGTCCTTGGCGTCCAGCACGTTCTCGCCCGAGACCGTGAGCCATCCCAAGCTCTCGAATCCGTCGGGCGGGGTGAGCACCGAGTCGCCGATCTCCTTGTAGATCTCCACCTCTTCCACGAATTTGTTTTTTTTCTTGATGTCCTCGGGAACCGTGAGCTCCACAAGCACGCCCGATTCGTCGGGGTGAAGGTCCCAGCCGATGATGTATCGCTTGGGATTTTCGGGTTGGTTGATCTTGATGTACTCGCCCAAGGCGATCTTCACCGAATATTCGATCAGGTCGATGCCCCAGGCGTCTTTGGTGTAGGAGTAGACGTAGTCGCCGCCCATGCGCAGGTTGCATTCGATGGGGAAGGCGCCCTTTTTGCAGTATTTGGCCTCGAAGTGGATGCAGCCGTTCTGGATGCCGAGTTTTTCCAGGGTCTCCTCCACCATGTCCATGATGTCCTCCTGCGCCTGGTCGGGAAGGGTGGAGGGGATGGATTGCCCGCTGTCCACGAAAAAGACGCCCTTGTTTTTGTTGAAATTGTCGGAGATCGATTGGAACTTGATTTTGCCATTCTGGATGAGAACGTCCACGTCCACCTCGTCCCCGTCGATGAATTCCTCCACGAAAATGTCCAGGCCGTCCGCCAGGGCGGATTCAACCGAGGAGGAGATGTTGTTGCGGATGTAGTTGAAGGTGCTTCGCAGATCCCCCTTTTCCATCACCTTCATGACAAAGGCGCTGCTGGCGCCGAAGGCCGGCTTGATGACCACGGGGAAGGTGAAGTGTTTTTCGATGAATTTCAAGTCCTCCTCGTCGCGGACCAAATGGAATTGGGGGGCGGGAAGGCCGTTCTTTTGGCAGAATCCGCGGAACGCCCACTTGTTGCGGGTTTTTTTGGCGATGCTGAGGGGGATGCCCACAAAATTGTACCGATCGACAATGCGCGAGGTCAGAAGCACATCGTCTTCCCAGAAGGTGACTGCCCCGTCGATTTTGATGGACGGATTCGCGGCCGTGAACGTGCGCACCGCCTGAACCGACTCGTTGTGGTTGCTGTTGTCCGCCAAAATCCAGTGATCCACATAGGGCTGTGCCCAGTTTTTCTCCCTGTTCAGGCACACCACCTTGAGGCCGAGTTTCTTGAGCCGCTGGACAATGAACCGTTTTTTGGGCGACCCGGTGTTCACCAGCAGAATGGTTTTGCCGGCAAGGCTGTTCCCGTTGGTATGTTCGGTGGGTTTTGATCCTGGCTTGGTGCTCATGATTTGGAAATAAAATAATTTTTAAACTGAAAGTTTTTAAATAAACTTACTAAACTTTACAAATTTGATAAACAAATATATTCAATCGGATTTTTTTTAAAGTTTTGGATTTATGTTTTAAAAATTATTTAAAAATTTTCAGTTTTTCAGTTTAAAAATTCCTCTTGTTATGACAAGCCCAAATGAGGGCAGGCCGAAAAAGGGGTGCGGATTCTACTCGCCCCAAATGATTTTCAGTGTTTGGATGGGTAAAATGGTGGCCCGCTCAGGAGGTTCTTCGTTGTTCTCGGGGGGCAAAATTTCCAGGAGGGATTGAGCCATCGGTTTGGTTAGGGTGTTTACGTTCAAATTGTTTAAAAATTCCAATTGAGGTAATACTGAATCCGACAGTGTGCCCGAGCGTAGCGAGCGGTTCGCTGGAGTGGTTCAGTATGACGAATACCATTGTTGTCTTTTGGTCTAAAAAGTCAACAAAAAGCAGTAAGCGATATACGATAAGCTATAAGCCGTGGAATATTCCGCAGGGGCTTATTGCTTACCGCTTACGGCTTACCGCTTGTCGGTCATTGTTTAGCGATGGAGTTTTGGATACAATGGGAATTAGGTTAACCAACAATTTATGACCGATCTCCACGCCGACATGACCCTCGTCGATATCCTAAAGGCCAACCCCAAGGCCAAGGATATTTTGTTCGACTTTGGGGTCCTCATCGACAACGATCGTTTGAAGGCGCACGAGTCTTTGGGGGAAATTTGCGCCGCGCACAACCTTTCCGAAAGGCGGATTGCCGAGGTCGTGCAAAAATTGAATGTCCTTCCTTAATCCAAGTTTTCTATGAAGCTCAAGTTCTTGGGCCTGTTGGTCCTTTGTTCAGCCATGGTCGTTGCCCTTTCCGCCTGCCAGCCGGTGGGCCCCTTGCGCCAAGGGCTGGATTTCGAGAAATCCGTTTTCGCCAAGGTGAGCGACTCGGGCGAGATCACCTTTTTGGACAAGGCCGAGTACGAGCGGGGGGAATCCGTCCATTTTGCCCTGATGAAGGTCGGCAAATTCCAGAAGGGCGAGGACGGGAAGAATTGGGTCGACTCCGAATTGAAGGTGCGCCAGGGGTCCAAGATGATTTTCGAGCGAAAGGAGTTGTTGGGCGAGGCGGGCCATGTGGAGCTCAAGGACGATGAGGCCGAGTCTCCCAGCGGGGTGTTCACGGCCACGGCGAGCCTGACCCCCGGCGATTATTCCATGGAGTTCACGGTCTACGACAAAATCGGGGGCGGCAAGGCCCGCGACACCGGAATATTTACAGTCAAATAAATCCTAATTGAGGACCTCGTCGAGGACCCTTTCGCTTCGCGAAAGAGGACCCAATTGATGGTCTAATTGTCAGCTCAAAAACCAAGCATCAAACAATTAGGTCCTCTATCGGTCCTCCATTAGGTCTTCGACTGGATTTAAATTTTCATCTCCACGAAATATTTCCCCTTCGTCACTTTCGGCGAAAGCGAAAAGTCGGCCCAGCGCATCCATTTGATCTTCACCTTGAGGATAGCCAGTTTTCCGTTTTTCATCTTGACCACAGGTGGAATCGGATCCCAAAGGCTCTCGAGTGTTTCGCGAAGAGAGGGTAAAAGGGCCTTGGTCAATTCTTTGATGCCTTGATGGTCTTTGGGAATGAAGTGAATGACTTCGGCAACACCCTCCATCTGGACGGTGGTCAATTTTTTCACGTCCGTGATGGCCAAGGCCACATGCGGATTTTTTTGTAGGTTTTTGAATTTTCGGGAAAGGGTGCCAGTCGGAAAATAGAAGTTGAAATGCTTGTCGATGCCATAATAGATCGTGGCCGCCTCGGGTTTGCCGTTAGGCGTCACGGTGGAAATACCCGCGTGCTTGTGTCGCATCAGGAATTCCAAAACTTGTTTTTTGGTGATTTTTGTCTTCATGTTTTTTATTTGATTATTGTTTTGTATTTGGCACCTATCGCTTGTTGCTTTTGTCACTTATCACAATCAAAATCAGCTTTCGGGCAAGGCAACGGAGGGGTCATGGCAATCATGTTAATCCCTGTAATCAAAGTCGGCTTTCGGGCAAGGCAACGGCAGGTCATGGCAATCATGTTAATCCCCCGTAATCACAGTTTTAGGTTGAAACTCGTCACCGTCGCGCCCACAAGGTCGCGGATCTCTTTTGGCGTGTCGGGCAGCATCCCGCCCGTGACGATGTAGCCATAGTGGCCCTTGGTCGTGTAAAGCTGAACGATCTTCATCAGCTTTTCCGTGGGGCTGAGGCGGGCCTGGAAAATATGCAGCAGGGCGGGCTGTCCGCTCACGGTGATGTTGGCCTCCTGGACCTTTTGGTAGTCGGTGAGGGTCTGGCCGCTCAGGTTGATGTTCGCCCGTCCATAGTCCACCGCCGGAGTGGCTTGTTTTAAGTCCTCTTTCACCACGTTCACGTTGATGAAGAAGCCGTCATAGGCCTCTGGCGTGGTGAAGGCCACCACGGTCTCTTTCGGGATTTCGGCGTAAAATTCCGAGGAATTGATGATCTTCCAGGTCGGGTCGATGTTGATCGTGAACTCCCCGCCGTCGTAGGCTTTTAGGTTGGATTGATCGGTGGAGGAGGCTCCTCCGCAGCTCGTCAAAAGCCCGGCAACGCCAATCACGACAAGGGTGGCCAGAAGGGTTTGAAGTGTTTTTCTCATGGTTTGATTTTATTTACTGACAGTTTATCAGAGAGGGGGCAAATGAGTCCAGTAGTGGCACCGCTTCGCGTGGCACCCATTGTGGCGCCTGTCGTGGTCAGACAATCGCTAATTCCACCATTGGCGCCACAATTGGTTCCACCATTGGCGCCACAACAGGATTCTCCATTTTGCTATTTCAAATGTTTCCCCTAAAATGGTTTCGTAAAATAAACATTCCCATGGCCAACTTCATCAATCAATATCCGCTCGTCATCCCTTTTGCCGCTATTTTGCTGGCCGAGGTGGCCAAGGCGTTGATCGATTTTTTGCGCCGAAGGAAGCAGATCCGTTTTTTGAAGCCTGGCGGAATGCCCAGCGGCCATTCGGCGTTCGTGTCGGCGCTCGTGGTGGTGGTGGCCAACCGGGAGGGGATCGGAAGCACCGCTTTCATGGTCAGCGCGGTCTTGGCTTTGGTTGTCATGTACGATGCCGTCAATCTGCGGAACCAGGCGGGCTTGCACGCCAAGGCGCTGAACACGCTGGTCAAAAAAGCCCATTTCGAGGAGTCGTTGGGCCACACCCTGCCCGAGGTGATAGGCGGAGCCGCCTTCGGTTCGCTGGTGGCGTTTGGATTGTTGAGTCTTTAGGAATTGGGGTTTTGCATGCTTTCCCTCTGTACAAGAGGGATATTTTTTGGTATAATTTAAAGATACGATTTGCGAGAATTGCGGGATAAAAAAGGGAACTGCGGGATTGAAACCCTTGGCTCCCGCACATCCCGCTTATCCCGCTTATCTCGCACATCCCGCTTATCCCAAAAAATGTTTCGATCCGTCAAATCCCAAATCGTTTTCGCCACTTCCCTGATCATTATCGTGATTTTGGGGGTCACCGCCTATTTCGTGATCGACCAGAAGTCGCGTGAAATCAACCAGGAAATCTTTTTGAGCGCGGTGAATTTTTCCGAACTGACCCATGAACGCATCATCAACAACTACGAGTCGAATTACGTGCAACAGGCTTTTGCGAATTTTCAGCGGGAGCTGACCGACATTAAAAGCTTGAACCCCGATGTGACCGGTGTCGTGATTTACAATTTCAAGGGAGAGAGGCTTTATGTGGATGAGAATATCCAAGAGGGCCATCTTAAGCTGACCGATGAGGATCTGGAGCGTATTCAGGCGATTTATCCGTCGGTCAAATTGCTGAAAAGCGGACGGTTGGTGTATTTGGAAAAGACTGAATCGGGCCTAAGGTACACCAATTTCAACGGTAGGGATGAGGACCCTGTGAGGGACACGGACCAAATCGCCGATGTCATGTATCCGTTCCGTGATCCGAACAACGCGCTCAGGAGTTACTCGATCCAATTCGATGTCTCCTATGATTCGCTGACCGCTCGGGTCATGGCCACGCGAAACAATATTTTGATATTGGCCATGTTTGGCATCTTGATCGCCTTGTTTATCGGTGGCGTCGTCGCGGGCCAGATCACATCGCCCATCAAGCTTCTCACGGAGGGCGTCCTAAAAATCGGCTCTGGGGATCTGAGCGCCCGCGTCGTGGTGAAAACGAAGACGGAAATTGGACGCCTCGCCGACACCTTCAACCAAATGGCCCAGGATCTGGAAAAAAGCACCCAGGAGCTGGTGGAAAAGGAAAAGATGGGGCGTGAATTGGAGTTGGCCGGGGAGATCCAGAAGGAGCTGTTGCCGACCGTTTTGCCCAAGATCAAGAACCTCGATGTCGCGGCCAGCCTGGTTTCCGCCGAGGAGGTGGGAGGCGACTGTTACGATTTTTTGCCCATCGACGAGGACAACGTGATTTTCTACATCGGCGACGTGACGGGCCACGGGGTGCCGGCGGGCCTGGTTTCGGCCATTAACAACGCCCTGGTCCCGGCGTTCATGTATCATTACAAGACGACCCAGGAGCTGATCATCCATTTGAACGAGCTGCTCAAGACCAAGATGCGCCCGAATGTGTTCATGACCATGGTCATGGCGCATTGGCATGCGGAAACCTCCAAACTCAGCTACACCCAGGCGGGTCATGACCCCATTTTGCATTTCAGCGCGGCACAAGGAACGATCGGCGAGCTTTCCACGGGCGGCATGGCCCTCGGCATGATTCCCGATCTGTCAAAAATTGTGAAAACGGAATTTGTGAACATGGCCCTTGGCGATGTGGCCGTGCTCTACACCGACGGCATCCCCGAGGCCTGGGCCAACCCGAAAGAGGGCTACGGCATGGACCGCCTCAAGGAATCCATTGTCCGCCATTCCAGCAAGGCCACGGCGCAGGAGATCCACGATGGCATCATCAAGGACGTCCGCGATTACATGGGAACCTACCCGCAGGCGGATGACATCACGTTGATCGTGGTGAAGCGGACGGCGTAAATTAAAATTCGAAATCCGAAGCACGAAATCCGAAAAAACGATTCATTGGCAATGCGGCCAAAATGGATTATTGAAGTGATTGTTTGGCCAATGAATATTTTTCGCATTTACGGATAATTGAGCCAAAAATGTTCATGAGCTCCAAAGACTCTTTCGACAATGCGATTTTTTCAAGTTCGATGGGGCCGGAAGGCGGTGTATCAGTAAGACAAAGCCAAAACCAGCTTTCCTTTGATTCTTTTCGTGAAATTTTGATACGGTGAACAAAGTCTTTGGGGCTGATGGCGTCATTGGCCTCGATATAATTTGCGCCTACTGAACCAGATGCCCTAACAAGTTGGTCAATGTCTGAGGAAAAGTTTAGTCGTCGGTCCAGTTGCCTCGCAAATAATCGTACCCTTTTTGCAAATTCCATTGTCCTTTTTTCAAGGTCATAGATTTTGGGTGTGCTTGCATTGATCATAAAAATAATTTGGATTCAAAAAAATAATTGTGTGAGTCTGTTGCATAAAATTGTCGAAATAATTTTTAAGTTTCGGATTTCGTGCTTCGGATTTCGAGTTTTTTTTT
>CAZURX010000041.1:0-8178 GCA_964623015.1 uncultured Candidatus Peribacteria bacterium | reverse complement strand
GCTAGAGGATAACAAAAAAACGGCTCTTCACCCACAGCTAGGGGTTACAGTGTCCGCCGCATAGTCAGTTTGTCTCGATTGTGGTGATTGGCATGATTTGTTCGGCAATTGTCACAATCGTGAACGTCAAAATGATCACTTTGGTCGCAATTTTGATAAGTGTTTGGTGGGCGACCCCTTGGAGGGGGGGTCATGATCATCATTTTAATCGATTTAATCACGGTCAAAGTTTTGCTTGCCAAAAGGGGATTCCCCATGTAAAATCCATACGCCTTAAATCTGTAACTTCGACATTATGTCTCATAAGAAGGCTGGAGGTTCCACCAAGAACGGTCGCGACTCACAGGCCAAGCGCCTCGGCGTTAAGCTGTACGCGGGCCAAATGGTATCGGCGGGCAATATTCTGGTTCGCCAAAAGGGAAACACCTATAGCGCTGGCGAGAATGTCGGCGTGGGCAAGGATTTCACCCTGTTCGCCCTGAAGGACGGCGTGGTCAAATTCACGGAAAAGCGTGTGAAGAAATTCGACAACCGCGTTTTCAAGAATCGCTTGGTCCACATCGTCTCCGCCGCGTAGCCCGGTCCACTCTTTGAATTCAATAAAAAGACGTGTAAACTAAACACGTCTTTTAAATTTATAATTATTAGTTTTTAATTTTTAAACAATATCTAATTTTTGAATGTATTAATTTCTAGGCAGGTCTCGTGTTTTAGGATTTGAAATTGAATCATTAAAAATTGTTTAAAAATTATAAATTTAAAACTAAAAATTACTAATATATGTCAGACGGTTCCAACGATTTCGAGCTGTTCAAGGCTCCCGCGGCGCAGGAAAAGGATGAAAAGAGCGATGAGAAGTTCCGCGAGGAGATGAGGCGCGCCCAGCAGGCCATGCAACAGCTCCAGAAAGACGAAGGGCAGGCCAAGGGATACGACTTGGCGTTGGCCTCGATCATTGTGCGGTTTCTGAGCCAGCCCCAGAACACGGATCTTTTTTTGCTGATCTCTCGGGTTGTCGCCCTAAATTTCCCCTCCGAATTCGTGATCGCCATCCTGTCGTTGGTCGATCAAAAGGCGCACGACGTGGTAAGGGGGCTCTTGGCCGAGGGTAAATCCCATCACGAGGCCCATTCGGCATTGGCCATTCGTCATGAAGCCCATTTCCATTCGCTTTCGCCTGAGAGAAAAAAGGAGATCGAGGCGTGGGCAACGAATATGTCCGCCGTCGCGGGGAAAAGCCCCGAGCGGGTGCTGGAGGCCATGCTGATCCCCGTGCATGAGAAGAAGATCTCCCCTGTGCTGGTTCAGCTTTCCGCCTTCATTCTTCGAAACTACCTCGCCGCGCATCAGCTGAACATGGAATATTCCGACCTGCGGGACTTCATGGAGGGCGTGATGCTGGAGATCGTCAAAAGCCTCGCCGGGAAAAAGATGAAAAAGCTGGAGCATCATTAGAATTCCAATTGTGGAACCAATCGTGGCACCAGTGTTGAACCAATGGTTGTTTCAGCTGCAAAAAAGCGCCACTACTGGTGCCACAACGGGTGCAACAATCGGTGCCACAACAGGAATTATCTCAGTGATTCCACCGCGGTCTGGATGTCGGGGAAGATCTTGAACAGGGCCGAAATGCCGAGGATGTTGAAAATGTCTTCCACGTTTTTGCTCGGGGCGGCCAAGATGATTTGCCCCTCGACCTTGACCAAGTGGTTGTGCCAGGCGACCAATTGGCCGATGGCGTAGCTGTTCAAATAACTCAGGCCCTTGAGGTCGAGGACCACCTTGGTTTTGTTCGGGCAAGTGTTGATGAGGGTCTCCAATTCGACCAAAGGCTCCTTCACGCTTCCGTCAAAAGCACCCTCGAAATGGGCGATATGGAGGTTGGGTTCGACATTCTTTTCCAGGGAAATAGTGAGACTTTGCATTTTGGTTTTTAGTTACTGATTTCCGCAAGATACCTTTTAATTATATCTCAAATCGGCCAAAAAATCAAACCGACTGATGACGAAAATACGAATCACCGAATCTTCGAAATACGAAAAAATTTCAAATTTCAATGATCCAAATTCAAAATCGCTTCCCTCGATAACCATTCAATTGGCCTGATTATGGCGAGGTATTTGGAGTTCGTTTTGATTTTTGAGTTTCGCATTTCGTGCTTTTTCGTATTTCGGAGATTCGGATTTCGTTATTTAGGGCAGGCGTTCCCGTGCCAGGATCGCCATTCTAAGGGCTGTGAGGGCGGCTTCGATCCCCTTGTCCCCATGTTTGCCGCCATGGATGCGGTCCATGGCCTGGTCTTGGTTGTCTGTCGTCAATACGCCAAACACAACGGGGATGTGGTGCTTTAGGCCAACTTCCACCAGCCCTTGTGTGGTCGCGTCGCACACATAGTCGAAATGGGGAGTTCCGCCCCGCACCACGGCGCCAAGGGCGATGAGGGCGTCGAATTTTTTGGATCGCGCGAGTTTTTGGCAGGCATAGGCCAACTCAAAAGCTCCCGGCACTTCGACCACGCGGATGCGCTTGGGGTCCAGGCCTTGTTCGGCCAGGGTTTTGACACAGCTTTTCAGAAGGGCTTGGGTGACCTCGGGGTTGTAGCGGCTCACCACGATGCCGATCCTGCTTTTGGGGTCGGCCTTGGTTCCGAAATCCATATTTTTCTTCATGTCCGACATAAATAGGTGGGTTAAGGAATGAATGAGGTTGTGATTGTTTTCAAGAGACCTTGTGAAAACCTAGAGTCTAGGCCCTAAAACCTAAACAAAATCCAGAATCCAGAGAAAAAGTCCCAGAGAATAAACGGAAACAATTTTTGGTTAACAATGAATGGTTTTTGTTTGGGCTGTTTGGTTCCTGGGTTTTGGAATGTTTGGACCCTGTTTAGGGTTTAGAGCCTAGGATTTAAGGCTTTGGGGGTGGGATGGTGGCTTAGGTTCCCGGAACCAATTTTTTCAGGTATTTCGCAATGATGTCCGTCTCGAGGTTCACCTTGTCGCCGACGCTCATGGTGTGCAGGTGGGTGTGTTCCCATGTGTGGGGAATGATGCCCACCGAGAATTTTTCGCCGTCGGCTTCGATCACCGTGAGGCTAATGCCCTCCACCGCGACCGAGCCTTTGGGGATGATGAACTGGCTGAGGGCTTGGGGCAGTTGAATGGTCAAGATTTTGGAATTGCCTTCGTCTCGGATCTCCTTGATCTCCCCGACCCCTTCCACGTGGCCGAGCACCATGTGTCCCTCGAACCGGCCGTCCGCGGGCATGGCCAGCTCCAAGTTCACCAGGTCGCCCGCGTTCAAGGCCCCCAAATTGGTCTTTTGAAATGTCTCGGGCATGACGTCCACGGTGAAGGTGCCATCCTCAATTGAAACCGCTGTCAGGCAGGCGCCATTCACGGCCACGCTGGAGCCGATGATGAGCTTGCCAGCCAAGGCCTCAGATTCAATCGTCAGCCGATCCTTTCCGACCGCCTTGATAACGCCTGTGGCTTGGATGATTCCTGTGAACATAATTAATTTATTATTTATGCCAATTATACCCAAATTCTAAATCCTAGACACTACATTCCAAATTCCGAAAATCTAAAATCTAGGCACTAGAATCTAAACAAAATCCAGATTCCAAAGTCTAGACTCCAGAGCACAAACGGGAACCGATAATATGGAAACTGTTTGGGCTGTTTGGTTTCTGGATTTTGGGATGTTTGGGCCCTGTTTAGGATTTAGGGTCTCGAATCTAGATTCTGGAAAAAAGACCTCAGTCTTTTTTCAGTATTGCCTGAAACGCCTCTTGGGGCAACTCGACCTCGCCCATCTGTTTCATGCGCTTTTTCCCCTTCTTCTGTTTCTCCAGCAGTTTCCGCTTGCGGGTCACATCGCCGCCGTACAGGTAGCCGGTCACGTCTTTGCGGTAGCCGGAAATGGTTTCGCGGGCGATGATCTTCCCGCCGATGGCCGCCTGGATGGCGATGGGGAACTGGGCCCGCGGGATGATCTCCTTGAGCTTGCTGGCCAGGCGCGAACCGGTGTGGTGCGCCTCGGAGCGGTGGCACATGAAGCTGAGGCCGTCCACCCGCTCCCCCGCGACCAGAATGTCCACCTTCACCAAATCCTCGTCGCGGTACTCGATGAAATCGTAGTTCATGGAGGCGTATCCGCTGCTAACGTTCTTGAGCGAGTCGTAGAAGTCGATGATCACGGTGGCCAGGGGCATTTCGAACAGCATCAGCACGCGCTCCAAATCAATGTAGGTCATGTTCATGTAGGATCCTCGGCGCTTGGTCACCAGCTCGATGATTCGGCCGGCCGCGTCTTTGGGGGAAATGATCTCCATCTTGATCCACGGTTCCGCGATGGCGGTCAGAAAACTGCCGTCGGGGAGCAGGGCGGGGGAGGAGACCTTTAGGGTTTCCCCTTTCTTCATTTTTGCCAAATACGAGACCGAGGGCGCGGTCATGATCAGGTTCAGGCCGTATTCGCGCTCCAGTCGTTCTTGCACGATGTCCATGTGTAAAAGACCCAAAAATCCGCAACGGAAGCCCGAGCCCAGCGCCTGCGATTGATCCGGCTCGTACGTCAGCGCGGCATCGTTCAGGGTCAGTTTTTCGATCGAGTCGCGGAGCTGGGGAAAATCATCGCCTTCCACGCAGTAGATTCCGGCGTACACCATGGGGGTCACTTTTTTGTAGCCGGGAAGCGGTTTCACCGAATCAAGGTGGTCTCGGTTTCCTTTCCACAACGTGTCGCCGACGCTCGCCTCGCCCACGGACTTGAGCCCTGTCACCACATAGCCGACTTCGCCAGGCCTTAGCTCGGCGCAGGGTTGGTATTTGGGCTTGAAGTAGCCGACCTCGGTGATGTCGATATCGGTTTTGGCGTTCAGGAACCGCAGTTTGTCGCCTCGCTTGAACGAGCCGCTGACCATGCGCACATAGCTCACGACCCCGCGGTAGGAATCGTAGATGGAATCGAACACCAGCGCCTTGGCCTCGTCGTCGTTTTCGATCTTTTGCTCGATCCGCATGCCCGCTTTGTTGGGCGAGGGAATCCGGTCGATGACCGCCTGAAGCACCGCCTCCACGTTCTGGCCTGTTTTGGCCGAAACCTGGATCACCTCGTCCCGCGGGAGGGCCAATGTGTTTTCGATTTCCAGCATGATTCGGTCCGGATCCGCAGCCGGCATGTCGATTTTGTTGATGACGGGGATGATCTTGAGGTTGTGCTCCATGGCCATGTACAAATTGGCCAGGGTCTGCGCCTCGATGCCCTGGGTGGCGTCGATCACCAAAATGGCCCCTTCGCACGCCGCGATGGAGCGGCTGACCTCGTACGCGAAGTCCACATGCCCGGGCGTGTCGATCAGATTCAAAATATATCCGTTCCAGTCCATGCGCACGGGCGTCAGTTTGATGGTGATGCCCCGCTCCTGCTCCAGGTCCATGGTGTCCAGCATCTGTCCGTGGGTCATCCCTCGTTTCTCAAGGGTTTTGGTCACCTCCAAAAAGCGGTCGGCGAGTGTCGATTTTCCGTGATCAATATGCGCGATGATGCAAAAGTTGCGGATGTTATCCATTTGCGGATTTGGAATTTTTAAACTGAAAAACTGAAAATTTTTAAATAAACTTGCTAATTTTTAAATCCAAAACCTGTTTAAAAATTAAAATTTAAGATTTATTTTGCGGTTTACAAAATTTTCAGTTTAAAAATTGGAGGGGTTTGTGGGCAGGAAGAGTTTATCCGAAATCGGGTCGCCGTTCAATTGGTTTGATAATTCATCTTGGGGGCAATTGTGATATATTTTCAACATCAACACAAAAATCAAATTGAAAATTAGGTTTTGATTTGAGGTTTTGTCGCAATCATGTGATTCAGTGCAATCACCCTAATCAAAGTTATATGGCCAAAGTGTCCAAAGTCCAAAAACCTTATTACCAGCTCTCGGCCGAAGAGGCGGTCCTTCGCCTTGGGACGGATATGAAAAAAGGTTTGACCGAAAAGGGGGCCCAGGCGCGCCTGCTGAAGCACGGCCCCAATAAATTGGATGAGGGGAAACGGCGCCCGCTTTTTTTCAGTTCTTGGATCAATTCAGGGATCTGATGATTGTGGTGCTGATCGTGGCCGCGCTGTTGTCGTTCTATTTAAAGGACAACAGGGGCGGCATTATTTTGTTGGTGATCGTCGTGGTCAATGCGGTTGTCGGGTTCTATCAGGAATACAAGGCGGACAAGATATTGGAGCGCCTCAAGCAGATCATTCGGGCCAAGGCCACGGTGATCCGCGATGGAAACAAAAAGGAGATCGAGCAGTCGGAATTGGTGCCTGGTGACTTGGTGTATCTGGACGAGGGGGATGCGATTCCGGCGGACATCCGCCTCACCGAAACCATCAATTTCAGCACCAACGACTTCATTCTCACGGGGGAATCGGTTCCCCAGGAGAAATTCGCGGATTTGGTCATCAAAAAAGACACCACCCTCACCAACCAGGACAACCTCGTCTTTTTGGGGATCACGGTGGCCAAGGGGAATGCGCACGGGGTGGTGATTGGCACGGGGATGGGAACTGCGATCGGCAAGATCGCCAAGACCACCGAGTCCATTGTGCATGGGCTTTCTCCGCTTCAGCGGGAGATCGACCATGTGGCCAAGGCGCTGACCAAGATCGCCGGTGTCATCGCCTTGTCGTTGTTCGTCATCAATTTTCTTTTGAATTTTGGCAAGGACCAGCCGTTCATGGAGGTGTTCCAGCTGAGCGTGCTTTTCGCCATTGGGGTCGCCGCCGCCTGTGTGCCCCAGGGGCTTCCGGCGCAGGTGTCCGTGGCGCTCAGTTTGGGGGTGGGTCGCATGGCCCGCAGGAACGCCGTGGTGCGCAAGCTTTCGGCGGTCGAAACCCTGGGCTCAACCACCGTGATCTGTTCCGACAAGACTGGCACCATCACCAAAAACGAGATGACCATCACCCACTGTTTTGCGGGAGGTCGCGAGTTTGAGGTGTCGGGCGAAGGATACGAGCCGAAAGGCGCGATTTTGGATGGGAAAAAAAGGATGTCGGCCCAAGCCCTGGAAAAGATGAAAATCTTTTTCGAGGGTGGATTCTTGGCCTCGAACGGTCGCGTCAATCCGCCCGACAGCGAGCATCGCGGGTGGTATGCCATTGGCGACCCGACGGGCGCGGCGTTCACCCCATTGGCCATCAAGGCGGGGTTTGATCCTAAGGGGCTGGAAAAACAATTTCCCATTGTCACCGAATTGCCCTTCGACAGCGTCCGGAAGCGGATGACCATTGTCCGCAAGCACAAGGGCAGGCTCATTGGCTATATGAAAGGTGGCCTTGAGGAGGTCTTGTCTGTCTGCACTCATATCAATGAGGGGGGCAAGGTTTTGGAACTGTCCGCCAAGACCAGAAAATCCATTGTGGCCAAGGGGGACGCTTTTGCCTCGCGGGCTTTGCGGGTGATCGCGGTGGCCTATCGGGAATTTCCTTCAGGAGCCAAGAAGTTCTCGATCAGCCAATCGGAAAAGGAGTTTGTGTTCACGGGATTCGTGGCCATGATCGACCCGCCGCGTGAGGGGGTAAAAGAGGCGATCAAGGCGGCCTACGACGCCCACATCCGTGTCATGATGATCACCGGGGATACCGCGGTCACGGCCTCGGCCATCGCGGAGCGGATTGGCATGCGCAACGGAAAGGATCCGATCTTGGTTCTCTCTGGCGATGAGGTGGATGGGAAAAGCGATGCGGCGCTGAAGAAGATTTTGCAGGCCCAATCCGTCATTTTTTCCCGTGTGTCGCCAGACAACAAATTTCGGCTGGTCAGTCTGCTCAAGGAAATGGGCGAAGTGGTTGCGGTCACCGGCGACGGGGTGAACGACACGCTGAGCCTCAAGAAGTCCGACATCGGCGTGGCCATGGGCCGCATGGGGTCCGAGGTGGCCAAGGAAGCCTCCGAGATCGTCCTGCTGGACGACAATTTCCGCACCTTGATCGTGGCGATCAGCGAGGGGCGCACGTTGTTCAATAATCTTAAGAAAACCATTATTGCCACGATCACGGCGAACTTTGGTGAGTTGTGCTGCGTGCTATTGGGATTTATTGGAGTGGCACATGGTTATCCAATATCAATCACGGCCATTCAGATTTTGGCAATTGATTTGATTGCTGAGCTGCTTCCGCTGACGG
>CAZURX010000040.1:0-8303 GCA_964623015.1 uncultured Candidatus Peribacteria bacterium | reverse complement strand
AATCTGGCTCAAGAAGGGCAAGCTCCACGACGAACAGCGCGAGGAGATCGAGATCAAATTAGCCCGAGACGACTTCGAAAGGCTTGGAAAGACGCTCGAGGCGGCCGGACTCAAGGTTGAAATCAAATGGTTTCGCACCCGCCACACCTTCGAATGGGAAGGCATCAGCGTGATGCTCGACCACACTCGTGGCTATGGGCATATATTGGAGCTGGAGAAAATGTCGGACCAGAATCAAAAAGACGAGACCCTGAAATTGATCAAATCCAAAATGGAGTCGTTGGGGATCGCGCAGACACCAAAATCGGAATTCGACGAAAAGTTCAAATTCTACAAGGAGAATTGGAGGGGGTTGGTGGGGTGAGCACCTCTTTCAGAACTTTATAAATTTTGTTTTTGTTGTGAAAGTTTATAAAGTTTGATAGAATGGAGGCATGACCACCGCGGACAAGCTCCACATCATCCTGCACCTCTCGAAAATGACCCAAACCCAACTTGCCTGGAAAGTTGGCGTCAGTTTTGTGGCCCTCAACCGCTGGTTCAACGGAAAGGCGGTTCCGCGCCGAAAGGCGCAGGCTACTATCGACACGCTTTATCTTGCGTACACGGGGCAGACCATTGTTCCGAAAACTCAACTCGAGGCCAAAAAACAGCTGATTTTTTCTCGATCCAAAATGGCAAAAGACCCTCTCAAATCCCTTCTTGCCCGCCCCGACCTCCGAGACGAGTTCGCGCTTAGGCTCACCTACAACTCGAATAGCATCGAGGGGAGCACCCTTTCGGAGAACGACACAGCGGCCATCCTTTTTAGGAACCGCGTGTTGCCCAACAAAAGCCTTCGGGAGCAGATGGAGGCCAAAAACCACCAGGCGGCGTGGGAGTTTTTGCTGAACCATCTGGAATCCAGGGGAAAACTGGATGAAGCCCTCATCCTCCGTCTCCACACCATGATCATGAACGGGATTTTGCCCGAGGCCGGGTTTTATCGGCGCCACGGGGTGCGTATTGTGGGCTCGTATGTGCCCACAGCCAATTTCCTCAAAATCCCTGTTCTAATGGAGTCGCTTGTGGCTGACATACAAAAGCCCCGAAAAGACATTGTGGCGCATATTTCCACGATTCACAGCCGACTGGAACAAATCCACCCGTTTGCCGACGGCAACGGACGTGTGGGCCGCCTCCTCCTGCAGGCCATGCTCCTGAAAAAAGGGCTCGCCCCGGCGAACATCCGGCAAGAACTAAAAGCGTTCTATTACATGGCGCTCAAAAAGGCACAGGCCGTAAAAGATCCGAGCCAGCTTGAGGATTTCGTTTGCGACTCGATTTTGGAGGGGCTTGAGATGATGGAATGATCCATTATTTCTTCGACACAATGATCTGATCCACCAAGCCGTATTCCAGCGCTTCTTGGGCGGTCATGAACTTGTCGCGCTCGGTGTCGTCGGCGACTTTTTTGACAGGCTTTCCGCTGTGCTTGGCGATCATTTCGTTGAGCAGGTTCTTGGTTTTGATGATGTGCTCGGCATGAATGGCGATATCCGTGGCCTGGCCCTCGGTTCCGCCCAACGGCTGATGGATCATGACCTCGGAATGGGGCAAAATGTAGCGCTTGCCCTTGGTGCCACCCATCAGAATGATGGAACCGCCGGAGGCCGCGATACCCACGCAGACCGTGGAAACATCGCACTTGATGAGTTGCATGGTGTCATACATGGCCAAAGTCGCGGTGACCGCTCCGCCTGGGGAATTCACGTAGATAGTGATGTCTTTGGTGGGATCCACCTTCTCGAGAAACAGGAGCTGGGCGATGACGACGTTGGCCACCTCATCGTTGATGGGGCCACCCAAAAACACGATGCGCTCCTCAAGCAGGCGCGAATAAATATCGTAAGCGCGCTCGCCCTGAGGCGTTTTGTCGATAACGGTTGGAATGAGATAATTTTGCATTTTGGATTTTTGATTTAAGATTTGTGATTCCTGATTATTATACCATTCTCCTCTGAAATAGGCGAATGAGTGGCATTGACAAAGATGTATAAAACCAATTTTTTGCTACTTTACATTTTCGGTGGCTGCCTCATACCACTTGCCCAGTTTTTTAGGGTCAAATTTTTTCAGTTTTGGGATTTTGCCATTTTTCCGCGCAACCACCGAATATCCTGCCTTCACCTCAATCGTGTTTTCCCCTTTCAAATCGTATACATCCACAATGCCATCGAGCACCCAGAGGGTAAAACATGTCGGTTTTACATCCACCAAAAATTCCGTGCCACGCACAGCCATGGCCCAAGGGATGCCTTTGTATTGATATTCCTTCCTGAACATCCCCTTCAAATCCTTCATCAAAAACTGAATTTTCCCCCTAAGTAGCAGAACCAAGCTCTCGGAGGTTATTTTCATAGAGGCACCAGGCTCCAGGATGACTTTGGCCCCATCAGCATAAGTAATTATAATCGTCTCGTTCCTTTTTGCCTTCAAGAGGTCCCCCGCCTTCACATCTTTACCAAATTCGACCTTGGTGACGTAGGGCTTGCCGGCCTTTTTCGCCTCCTCGTTTTTCTTCGCCTCCTCCAGTCTTTTCTTTTCCGCCTCCTCTTGGGCCTTCTTTTCCTCGGCGGCCTTGGTCGCGAGACAACTCTGGTAGCCTTGCATAGCGCCAACGAAATATCCCTGCGCGTCACAGTTCACAAACATCCAAGTCTTGATGTAATCCGCGGGGTCGGTCGCGCCAGATGCCGCGGCGGCCTTGGCGGCCAGACTGGAGCAGGCCTCGGGCATCACGCATTCTGTGGCGAAAGCCGGAATGGAGGTCAGAGCTACAACAAAAAAGGCCAAGACCACCGCTTTGGGGAAAGATAGTTTCATAAATTTGATTTAAATTTCCACAAACAATCTACCACTCCACCCCAATAAAAGCGAGAGGGTGACGATGACAGAGATGCACAAAAATAATTTGGTCAGCGATTTTCGCCCCAACGCCCCTCCCGATGGGAGAGGGCCGACTTCTAGTAGCGAATGCGTGACGAGAAGACGGGATGAGGGCGAAAAACCCTACGCCGACATCAACCTCCTCAATATCTCATTCACCATCTTCGGGTTGGCGGAGCCTTTGGTGGCGGCCATCACCTGGCCCACCAGGGCGCCAAGCGCGCGTTCCTTGCCCGCCTTGAAATCGGCGATCGATTGCGGACTTTTGGCAACCACCTCGGCGCAAATCTTCTCCAATTCGCCAGAATCCCCCATAACCTTGATGCCTTTCTTCTCGATCAGCTTGGCGGGATCCATATTGCGCTCAAACACCTCCGGGAAAATCTCCTTGGCGATCTTGCCGGTGATGGCGCCGTCCTCGATCAATTTGACCATCTTTCCGAGGTTCTACGGTTGCAATTTGCAATCGGAAATCGCTCTGCTTTTCGCATTCAGCAAAGCCACCAGCTCCACCAACACCCAGTTGGCCGTCTTCTTCGGCGATTTCGAAATCTGGAACGCCTTCTCAAAGTAATTCGACAGTTCCATGGATTCGGCCAATTGGCGGGCATCGGACACGGGCAGCCCCAATTCCGACTGGTAGCGAGTCGCCTTTGCCTCGGGCAATTCGGGAATTTCCTTTCGCAATTCCTCGACCATCGCCTTGGTGATGACCAGCGGCGGGATGTCGGGCTCCGGGAAATAGCGGTAATCGGCCGCCTCCTCCTTGCTGCGTTGGGAAATGGTGGTTCCCCGCTCATCGTCCCAACCCAACGTTTCCTGCACCACGGTTCCACCAGCCGAAAGCAGCTCGGTTTGGCGTTTGATTTCGTATTCCAATGCCTTTTCGAGGCTCCGGAACGAATTGAGGTTCTTGCATTCCGTCCGGGTGCCGAATTTGGTTTCGTCCTTGGGCCGAAGCGACACATTGATGTCAAAGCGCATCATGCCTTTCTCCATATCCGCGTCCGAAGCGCCCACATAGCGGACGATCTTCTGGATCTGTCGGGCGTATTGGCTCGCCTCCTCAACACTGTTCATGTCCGCCTCGCTCACGATTTCCATGAGCGGCGTGCCGGCGCGATTGTAATCCACGAGCGTGCCATCGCCCACATGGGTCAGCTTGCCCGCGTCATCCTCCAAATGCAGGCGCTTCACGCGGATCACCTTGGTCGATCCATCCTTTAGGGCGACGGTGATTTTTCCGTTCTCGGAAATGGGACGATCGTATTGGGAAATCTGAAACCCCTTGGGCAGGTCGGGATAAAAGTAGCTTTTGCGGTCGAATTTTGAGAATTCCTTGATTTCGCATCCCAGGGCCAAGGCCGCCTTGATCCCCTTTTTCACCGCCTCCTCGTTCGTGAGCGGCAGCACGCCTGGGAACCCCATGCAAATCTCGCACACATGGGTGTTGGGCTTGGCATCGAAGATCGCGTTGTCGCACCGGCAAAACATTTTGGTCTTGGTGGCGATGCGGGCATGGATTTCCAGGCCGATGACAGGTTCGAATTCCATAAAACTTTTGTTAGTGCGAGTGCGTGTCACATGTGCGAGTGATTTTTTCGCACTTGAGACTCGCACTCAAGACTGCATTGAAGAATATATCAAAAAACCGTTCGGCATGCGAACGACCTGTTTGAATTGGATTGTCCTTTTATCTGTTTTTCGACTTGGCCTTCTTCTCCGCCTCCAATTTTCGGAGCACCTCCTTCATGCGTCGATCGATAGCCTGGCTATAATCCAGGGCCTCCTCCAGACTTTTAGAGCTGGCAGAATCCTTTTGCGCCGGACGCGATACAAGCGGAGGCTCATTTGAATCGGGAATAGCCTCCAATTCAATTTGTGGCTGAATCTTTTCGATCACACCCAAATCCCCAAGAATCGATTCCATCTTTTGCTTCGCCTGAATGGCCAGATCCTTGATTTCGGCCCGGTACTGAACAACGGCCGCCCCAGCAGAAAACGCCAAAATCGCCCCCAGTATCAATTTGACATTGCGGCGACTTGGCTCAATTACCACTTTCGTCTCAACCTTGGTCGGACCCGCCTCTGCAACGTTAGGCGCAGGCAATCCCCCATGCCTGACCTGCGCAATCGTGTCCAAAACCACCCTGTCGTTCATGTCCAGGGCCAACGCCTCATACAAAGCCTGAAGGGCCATTCGGTCACACTCCGCCCTGTCGGCCCTTGGCCTTTTGCCCGCCTCGTGGAACGCCATGCCCATCTTGCGATGGATAAAGCCTGCCTTGGGGTTGGATTGGGCCAATTTTTGATAAGATTGAAAAGCCTCGTTGACCCTGCCGCGCTTGGCCATTCGGCACAATTCCTCGACCCGCACATGCAACATGAAGGTTTCGTTGCTTGAATTGGTTTTCACGCGGATCTCCTTGATCTCCTCGACAATCTTCTTGCCCTCTTCGGTCCTGGGTTTATAGGAATCCACGGTCGGCCCACCGCTTTTCCAATGAAGGTAAATATCCTTTTCACCGCATAAGCCCAACAACAAGCCAACCAACTCCTCTTTCATGGACAATTTCAAATCAGACCTCAGCACCATTGTGTGCATTTTGGGATAAAGGCCCAACAAATTTTTTCGGGCCACCTCGGCGTTCCGAATAACAAGCCGCTCCAAATCACGCATCAAACGAATGGCGGAGGCCTCGAAATTTGGATTTTTTTCGACCATTTTTTGGACCAAGGCCATGAGCGTGACAGGCAATGGCTGGATTTCCTCCCACAATACAGGTTCCCTTCGGCACAAATCCAAAACATGGTGCCTGAGTCTCTGCTTGCCAACCATATCCACCTTCAAGCGCACAACCTTGCCCGCCAACCCCAAAGCCACCGTTGATGGGTCGAGCACCCCTCCCTCTTTAGCCAAGCCGACTTCGGCGTTAAGGCTTTTTCGGCATTCCTTGAAGATCCGAATCCATTCCCCCATCTGACGAGGAGACTCTTTCATCAATCCATGGAAGAGCTGATGAAACGACTCGCTCATTCCCGGCTTTCCCTTGGTCCGCTCCTGCCTGATAAAGGCGATCATGCTCCGCCTGATCTCTTCGCGATCCGATGTCTTGGCCACCATTTCCTTAAATTTGCCAACCACCCGAACCGTCTCGGGGGAAATCGAGGTGATCAACTCTCCGTTCACATCAATGAAAACCTCTTCGCCGTCCAAAACCACTTGGGCGCGACGCTTTCCGTCAAAATCCTTGGCATCCTCAAAATCGCTTTCGCAAAGCCACTGACCCTTCGTATTCATGTAATTCCAACGGTTTGGGGCCCTGTTCACACGGAACAAGCCGAACCTTGGCTCAAAAGCCCCGTCAAACCATTCTTCCCCCACGACAACCCCCTCTTTATTGATAAAATTCCATTTGCATTCTCGCTTCACCAGGGCGACCTCTCCGTGAAACGGGCCGATGTAGTCGAACGACTGCTCTTTGGGATAGAGCAATTTTCCATCGGGACCCACCAATGAGTAACTCACCAAGCCCCCATCGTTGAAGCTGATGACAATACCCTTGTCGAAAAGGCCATATTCGATCCAGGGGCAATGGCTCAGCTCGGGGATCGAAAACAACGCGTCCCGCTTTTCCACCTCCCCCTTTGATTGGTGCAAGGCATCATTGGCCAACTCCACGAAAAGGCGTGTCTTGTGACCCGAAGGCAAGGGGGAATCCTCCACCGCCTTTTTGATCTTGGCCAACACCTCCGACCATCCTTTCTCCGGACTGCCATGCTGGAAATCCCTTACCGTCTCGCTCAATGCTTTCAAATCCCCGCTGACCCTCGAATCATCCGCAAAACGATCCGAAAGGAAAGACAGCCTTTCGCTGAACTCCTTGTAATACAGAATAGGCTGAAATTCGGCCTCTGGATCCAGATCTAGCCTCACAGGCTCTCCCCAAAGGTCATCCTCGCCCCCGACAACTTCGTCCACTTTCGGCTGGGCCTCTTTCTGTAAAAGCCCCCTCCAGTGCGTCTCATAAAATTTATCGATTTTTTCGATAGTGGCCTTGGCAAGAGGGGTCCCCCTGCTATTTATAAACTTCCTCTCCTCCCCCCGAAAAAAATAGGCGAACGGTTCGTCCAGATGGGCGACAACGGCCCCCTTGGCCTTTCGAAAGTCGCTCAAATCATCGGCCCATTCCGACATTTTTCCGCGTATGAGCAATCGATTTTGGTTGTCGAGAAAATTGAATTTTTCCCTGAATTGACTATCCCCGTCGTCTGGATCCTCCATGGACAATTGAATTTTCCTCAAACCCCATTCATTCACCCCTCCGATTTTAGCCACCAGTTCGAGATCCTCGATCTCGATCTGGTGAAAAAGCCCCTGATTCACCATGAACTCGACCTCCCTCGCTTTTTCAAGCCTCGTGGCCTGAAGCGCATCGTCCCTGTTTTTTTCCAACTCCATTTCCTCCGCGTGCTTCCTGCGCCACTCCTCCATCTCATCCCGTGGGCCCTCGGGCTTTTCACCGACTGCCCCCTCTTCCAAGTTCCTATCAAGAAACAAATCGGAAAAGAGCATTTTTTCCAAGGCTATGGCATCCTCTTTCTGCTTTTGGGTGAGTTGTTGGGCCGTCCCCACCGCACCCTTCTTAGCGTTTTTGCCCATCGAAACGACAGCGGCAGGTTCGCCTTGGGGAAGCGGCCTCTTTTCCGTCTTTTCCCTAGATGGATTCACAGGGGCTGGGTTGGAAGGCTGGCCTGCGGGCACGACAGCCTTCTTCTTGGCCGCGGCTTTTGGCCTTGGTGGCGGCTTAACCTGAGTCGCCTCCTGCTTTGGCAATGAAGGAGAAGTGGCAGATTCCTCATTCATTTTCGCCAACATCTCCGCGGTCGTGGCATCCGGCATGACCTTTGTCTTCTCGCCTTTGGTATTTTGCTCGAGACTATGCGTAGGCAAATCGTGGATTGGTTTCCCTCCCAAGATGGAATCCGTATCCGAAAACAATTTGTCCACATCCAACGTTCCATCAGAATAAAATGCAGGCCAATCAGCCTCAACGCTTTTTACCCCAGCGGAGACGGGCTCCGAACCTTTTTTCGCAGGAGCCGGCAAAGGAAGTGGCATCGAGGGCACAGGAATTGGGGCATTTGAAACCCCAGGTGAAACATCCTCCTCAAGCACATCAAAAACAATATCGTCTGATGCGCTCCAGTCGGAACCGCCTGGTTTTTTGGGGGATTCGGGCATGGGTAACAATGAGAACTACAATGATAAGGATGTTATCGTAATTATTTTTTGCTATTTTGTCAATATATTTTAAAACCCTGAATTCAAGCTGGAAGTAGGACGCCCAGGGTTTTCAAGTGATTGGATAATA
>CAZURX010000039.1:0-8569 GCA_964623015.1 uncultured Candidatus Peribacteria bacterium | reverse complement strand
TACAGTGACAGCAATACTTGAAAACATGAAAAACCGTACCCCCGGAAGAGATGTAAATCAGCCAAACTATGAAGAACCCCTAGCCGTTTTTGACTCAAACAATATGCTATTAAGTTATATTCCACCAAGGGAATGTGAAGAACTCGATAGTAGTTCTGACGATGAACATCCTCATTATGCAAACAACATTAGCCTGGTGTTATACGTCACAATCAATAGAAGTTCAATATTATTACCAGGTGATATCATGAGTGATGGCATGAGTCATTTATTAAATACTAATGAAATTTTTAGAAGCGTTATAAATGAAAATGGTGTCGACTTTTTAATTGCGCCACATCATGGCTTAGACACCTCCTTTTCATCAACACTTTTTGATGAACTAAAGAACAACAAGGTAAAACTTAATATTATTTCCGAGAAAAAAGTTTCAAAAGAGGATTCAGAAAATCGCCACGATGTTGATAAAAGATATTATTCGCCTGATTATTCCGAAGGATATAACGTTCTCAATGGAAAGGATGGTTTGCAATATGGAATTATTACATCTCTTGGTCATATTGTTATCGACTTTGAAAATAGTTCTCCAATAGTAAAAAGGTGTAAAACCAATGAGGAATTATTAAGTGAATTTCTATAAATATTTCCTACAACGAGAAAAAATAGCTACACTACTTCCGCTAACGATGTTTTTCCTGCTTCGCAGGTGGCTTAGGGTGTAACTGCATTAGAACTTATTTAGATTGAGAGAAAACTTGCGGCACATCCGCCAACAGCGTATGTAAGGTAAAAAAATAGCGCCTATTTGATGCGCTTCGCTTTAGAATGTACCGCTATTTTTTTTACCCAAATTTGCCACCGGTGAGCCTATCGGCATATTATACCAGTGGCAAACTTCTTACATACGCATACGTTATACGACATTCAAAAAAAAATTTTCCTTATTTAGATAGATTTTAAATACAAGGGGACTAAAACAAGCCAAAAATTCATGTTACCATAGAATCAAATTCGCAAAAGTCTTTTTCCATGAATAAAAATATTGAAAAAACAACCTTCCCCATTTTAAAATTCCTTGTTGCCATTTTCCTCCTTTCCGCCTGCTCAAATCAGGCGGGTGTTGAAGAGAAAAGCAGACTCAGTGCCAATAAGGCCCCAATCAACATAGTGACTGAGCCAGCCAACCAAACCGTTATTGAAGTTGAGGTTAAAAACGAAGAAAAGCAAAAAAAATTGCACCCCATGGCCATTGAAAGCTTGCGCGCCGGGAGCTATAAAGGAGGAGATTTTGCCATTGAAGAAACGCTGGCCAATGGCACGAACTACAAACAATATGTCGCCTCTTATCAATCGGAGGGCTTGAAAATTCATGGACTATTGACTGTGCCACTGGAAGAAAAACCAGAAGGAGGCTTTCCGGCCATTATCTTTGTGCACGGTTATATCCCACCCAAACAATACTCAACCACCGGCAACTACCCAACCTACCAAGCCAGACTGGCTCGCAGTGGATTTGTGACCTTTAAGCCGGATTTGAGAGGTCACGGAAAATCGGAAGGCGAAGCCGTAAGCGCACACTTTTCGGAAAAATATGTAGTCGATACGCTCCATGCCATTGAATACCTGAAAAATCACAGCGATGTGAATCCCGAGAAAATAGTGTACTGGGGGCATTCCAATGGCGGTGAAATCGGATTGAGGGTGGCGCTGGTCTCATCGGACATAAAAGCCGCTTCACTTTGGGCCGGGGTAGTCGGCGATTACGAAGCTATGTTCGAGACCTATAACGACATAATCCCTTTTTTAGATAACGTGGAGGAAAGCCAATTGGTGAAGGACAACGGCCTGCCCAGCACCAATCCCGCCTTTTGGGATCAGCTGGATCCCTACGCTTATTTGGAGGATATCCGTATTCCCATCCAACTACAGCATGGAACCAACGACATAAGCGTACCCATTGAACTCTCAAAAGGGCTTAAGGAGTCTTTGGAGGCGATAAACAAGGAGGTTGAATATTATGAGTATGCGGGCGATGATCATAATATCGGCCGAAATGCCGCCTTGGCGTTTGGCAGAACGATCGACTTTTATAAAAAAAACCTCAAAGAAGAGGAAACACCGGGCTTGCCAATGGCCCAGGCCCTGGAAAGGGTCACGAAAAAACCTTTTGGAATCCAGATTACCCCTGAAACTTCCCCCGTGAAGCCTGAAAAATTTTCCGGTTATCACACCGGGGCTGATTTTGAAGTTTTTCCGGAAGAGGAAGATGCCGACGTTGAAATTTTTACCATTTGCTCAGGCCCCCTTATCCGCAAACAAGACGTGAGCGGCTATGGAGGCGTTGCGGTTCAAAAATGCGAGATAGAAAAGAAGGATTTTACCGTCCTTTACGGCCATCTTAAGCTCAGCAGCATTTCGGCGGGAATAAACCAGAACCTAAAGAAAGGCTCGGCGCTGGGCGTCTTGGGAAAAGGCTTTAGCCGGGAAACCGACAATGAAAGAAGGCATCTGCATTTAAGCCTGCACCAGGGAAGCGATGTCAACTTCCTCGGCTATGTCAAAAGCCCTGAATTGCTGGAGGCATGGAGCAATCCCATCCCCCTGCTCAAACAATAAGCATAGGGTCGGCCGCCGGCTAGCCTTCGGCTTCCAGTCCCGACAAAATCCTTTTCATCCTCTCGAAGGCCGCATTGCGGGCCGCCACGTTGGCTGGATCCCCTTCGGGGTCCTCGCCGCTTCGCATAAACGCGTGCCCGGCGCCCTCATAAATTTCGTAATCAAAGGTTTTGCCCCACTCGTTCATGTATTGCTCAGATTGGGGGATTGTGGCGTTCACCCGCTCATCCGCGCCTCCGTAAAACCCATAAACCGGCGTGGAAATCCGACCATACGCCTCTTTTTCTGTCGGTCCGGTGCCGTAAAACACCATCGCCACCGCCAGGTCATCACGTTGGGTGGCAAATTCAAAAGATCTCGCCCCTCCCCAGCAGAAACCCGCCAAGGCCAGTTGACCGGTGGCGGAAGGGATTGCCTTGGCCCAGTCAGCCACCGCCTGGAGGTCTGAAATGACCTGAACGGGATCAAGCGTCGAAAGCGCCGTGCGCGCCGCGTCCTCATCAACAAAATCGCTCGTGCGCTTTTCCGCCCCACTGAAATCGGAAAGCAAATCAGGCGCTACCGCGATATAGCCCGCCTCAGCCACCTGATCCGCCATTCCCCGGGCCCAGTCATTGAGACCGCGGTTTTCATGGATCAATAGCACGACAAGCTTCTTTTCGCCGACTTCAGGATAAACCACCCAAGTGTATAGTGTCTTGTCACCATTCCTCACCTCAACCCATTCATGATGACGAGGCGAAGCATTCAAGCGATCATTAGGACTTTCCACCCTATTCACACCACGATCATCCTGAGCCATTTGGCCTGAATCGGCTGGCTGATTATTGGAACTATTGCATGCTGTCAAAAAAACAATGGAGACAAAAAGCAGCGTCAGCTTTTTCATAAATCAATTATTAGAGACATTGAAGCAAACTGGAATGCTTCACGTTGATTATAGCAGAATTTGGCACCCAAAACCTATTCGCCTTCCCATCTTCGTCAAAGCTTCGGCGGATTCGCCCAACCCCGACACCGGAGACAAAATTTCATCAGCATCTCACTTCTTATTGACCGCGAATGTTGCGCGGCGTTTATTTTTCGCCATGCCCGCCGCTCGCGTTGCGAGAATGGCTCGTCCTGTGCTAAATTGAAGCCAATATTCAAACTAAAATTATGCAAAAAATTCTTTCCCTTTCGCTGGGCTCGACCAAAAGCAAAGCGCTCTTTTTCGCCTTGGGCCTGGCCATTTGCCTGGCGCTTCCCGCCTTTTTCCACAACCAGTGGGTCACAGGGCCAGTCATCAACGCCACGCTTCTGTTGACCACCGTTCTGGTGGGGCCGACCGAGGCGGTGCTTTTGGGCCTGATGCCCAGCACCATGGCGTTCTTGGGAGGTTTGCTTCCCCTTCCGCTGGCGCCCATGCTTCCGTTCATCATGATCGGCAATGCCGTACTGGTGATGACGTTCCACATCGTCCGGCCGAAACATTTCTGGGTTGCCGTGGGACTCGCCGCACTGCTCAAAACCGCTTTCCTGCATGGATCGGTCGTGTTTTTGCTAAGCCGCATGCTCGATTCCGGACTGACCGCCAAATTGGCCACGATGATGAGCTGGCCGCAATTTTTTACGGCGATTATTGGGGGGATGATCGCCTATCCGATTGTGAAATCAGTCAGAAATCCATGACCTAAAAACCACCAAAAAAGAAAAACAAACATTCCTCCCCTGGGTTAGGGGAGGTTAGGAGGAGTCCGTTGAGGATGGTGGATTAATCCTAACCAACGAACCAACGGACTCCCTCGCCCTCCCCCTAACCCAGGGGGAGAACACCCTGCTCGCCCCGCCGAAGGCGGGCCTCGCACCCATCCCTCAAACCAAAAGCTATGACTACAACCAATATCATCGAAAAAATCAAAAAGGCCGGCTTGGTCGGCCGCGGAGGCGCCGGTTTCCCGACCGCCTCCAAGTGGGAGATGGTGAAAAAGGCCAAAGGCTCCCCGAAATACGTGGTCTGCAACGCCAGCGAGGGCGAGATTGGCGTGTTCAAGGATTTTTTCATTCTGGAAAACCATTTGGACAAAGTGCTCAAGGGCATGGTCTTGGCCATGGATTATTTAAAGACGAGGCACGCCTTCATCAACCTGAACGGGAATTATTTCAAAAAACTGAAAGGCAAACTGATGCCCGCGCTAAAAAAATACAAGGCAAAGGGCTACGATTTTACGGTTTACGAGGAGGATCCAAGCTACATTGGCGGAGAAGAGACCGCCCTCCTGAATGCCATCGAGGGCAAGCGGGCACAGCCCCGCATCAAGCCACCCTTCCCCGTCGAGGTCGGGCTTTACGGCAAGCCGACGATCATCAACAACGTGGAGACCTTTTACGACGTGGCGCTGGTGGCAGAGGGGAAATTCACCCATAAGCGATTCTTCTGCGTGGGCGGCAAGGCCAAGAACCGAGGCGTGTTCCATCTGCCCGCCACCTTGACGCTTTACCAGATTTTGGAGAAGACCAAGAACCTGCCCACCTTCGACTTTTTCGTTCAGGTTGGCGGCAGCGCGAGCGGAATCGTGCTGAACAAAGACCAACTCAAGGACCATCCCATGTCGGGCGCGGGATCGATCGAGATCTACAAGGCGAACATGAAACCGCGCGACCTGCTGATGAAATGGTTCAAGTTCTATGCGGAAGAAAGCTGCGGCAAATGCACCCCATGCCGCGAGGGAACATTTCATCTGTACGAATTGATCAGGAAACACAAAACGATCCCATGGGAACCGATTTTGGAGATCATCGATACCATGGACAAGACCTCGTTCTGCGCGCTGGGGCGGTCGATCGGGCTGCCGGTGAAGAGCTATCGGATGAATGTGCTGAAACTCAGTGACAAGTAATAAGTGATAGAAGTGACAAGTTTTTAAATTTTCATAAAATGGAAAAACCAAAAAAAATCCCCATCACCATCGACAACAAAAAGCTTGTTTGCGATGAGGGCGAAAGCGTGTTGCACTGCGCCCTTCGCCACGGGATTGAGATCCCGCATTTCTGCTATCACGAGGATCTGCCCACCGACGCCGCGTGCCGGACGTGCCTGGTGGAAATTGTTTCTGGCGGCAAGGTGGTGACAAGCTGCGATTTGATGGCCAAATCGGGACTCAAGCTTTCGACCAAATCCCCTGCCGTGCAAACCCTGCGCCGCGAGAACATGGAGCTGATGCTGGCCAACCACCGCAAGACTTGCCGAAACTGTTTGCGCGGCCTGCATTGCGCCACCTGGGACCTGATGAAAAAATTCAAGGTCACGGGCACCAAATACCATCGAGCGGTGATCAAAGCCCCCATTCACAAACTGGGCACGGCCGCGGAATTCGACCCGCAGGCGTGCATCAATTGCAACAAGTGCGTGGAAATGTGCGAGAGGATCGGCATCGGCTTCCTGAAACTGACGGGCAAGGGGGCCACCAGCCACCTGACCTACAACACGAATCCCTGCGTGGACTGCATCTATTGCGGCCAGTGCACGGTGCATTGCCCCGTGACCGCGGTCCATGAGCAAAGCCATCTGGAGGCGGTGGAAGAAATTTTGAAACACAAGAAAGGGCGTGTGGTCATCGCGCAGATGGCCCCCTCGGTGCGCGCCAGCATCGGCGAGGAGTTCGGCCTGAAACCTGGCTCAAACATGGAGGGTCAGATGGTGACTGCGCTCCGCAAACTAGGCTTCGACCATGTGTTCGACGTGAACATGGGGGCGGACATCACCACCATTGTGGAAGCCACAGAGCTGGTGGAGCGGATCAAGGAGAACAAACGCCTTCCCATGTTCACCTCGTGCTGCCCGGGCTGGGTGAAATTCGTGGAGTTCTACCACCCTGAGCTGATTCCAAACTTGACCACTGCCCGTTCACCTCAGATCCATTCGGGTGCGGCGTACAAAACATGGTGGGCGAAAAAAATGAAGATCGACCCCAAAAAAATCGTGGTGGTCTCGTTCATGCCCTGCACCTCGAAAAAATACGAAGCCCACAACAAGGAACTCAAAGTGAACGGGCTCATGCCCGTGGATTTGGTTCTGACCACCCGAGAGACTGGGAACCTGCTCAAGAAAAACAAGATCAACCTTCCCAAACTCAAATCCGGAAAACTCGATCTGCCCGGCACCTATTCGGGCGCGGCCGCCATTTATGGCGCCTCGGGCGGGGTCATGGAATCGGCCCTACGAAGCGCCGTGTTCTTCTTGACCGGCAAGGAACTGAAAAAAGTGGAATTCGAGCAGGTGCGCGGCATGAAAGGCGTGAAAACCGCTGTGATTCCAGTTGGCAAAACCAAAATCAAGATCGCGGTGTGCGCCACGGCCAAAAACGCCCGAATCATTATTGAAGAGCTCAAGAAAAACCCCAAAGCCTACCACTACGTGGAGGTCATGGCGTGCCCAGGAGGATGCATTGGCGGCGGAGGCCAGCCTATCCCTTCGACCGAAAAGATCATTTGGGAACGAATCCAATCCCTGTACAAAATCGACGACAAAATGAAATTAAGAAAGGCGCACCTGAACCCCGTGGCCCAGGACTTCTTCAAATATGTGAAAACCCTTCCGCGCGCGAAACAGGATGAATTGCTGCTTAGGGGCTACAAACGTAAAAAAAAGTTTGAATAAAGGCTCACCCGAATCTATAATCAATAAGTCTTTAAACAATAAAAATAATATGAATCTCAAAATAAACCTCGCTTTGGGCGCGTTTCTGGGCGTATTCGCCTTGACCCTATCCTTGGCTTTCGCGGCCGACATTCCCACGGGAGGCACGGTGAACAACCAACCTCCTTCGTTTTCGGCCGGCCCATCGGATGCGGGTGGATCAGGTTATGGCACCGATGCCACCAACCCGGCCAACGCTGGCGCCAGCGACGGGACGCAAACCGTGACCTTCACGGCCACGGCCACCGACCCCAACAACGAGCGTTATTACTTGGCTGTCTGCAAAACCAATTCGATCACCGCCTCTGTCGACGCGGCCCCCGCCTGCGCCTCCGCAGCCACCTGGGGCGTGAGCACGGACACGGCCAGCGGGGATCCCGCCACCGCCACCTACGACAACAATGTCGGGGACGCCCTTCAAACCTATACTTGGTATGCCTTTGTGTGCGACAAGGTGGCAGGCACCTACACCACCGGCACCGCGCTTTTCACCAACAATTCCAACGCGGTCCTTGGCTCGGGAACCTCATGGTCCAGCGCCATGGTCGGCACCGCCATCAAAAACAACACCAACGCGGTTTGGTACACCGTCTCCGCCGTCGCCGACGCCACCCACCTCACCCTCTCCGCCAATTACGCCGGAACCACCACATCCTCCGAGGCCTACACCATGACGAACGCCGCCTGCTCGGTTTCCAGCCAGGGCTCCGGCAGCACAGGCTCCCCTTTTTATGTTAACCATGCGGGCACCTTCGGAACCGCGACCGTGGGCGACTCCTCCTACAATTCCATCCAGCCGGATGAGCCCGTCTACTTCAAGCTGGTTCACGGCGCCCAAACCACCAACTTGTGGGACGGCGACACCGACACCAGCCAAGACACGCTCACCATGTACATCTGCACCTCGTCGACCACCGCCTTCGATTACACCGCCCATACCTGCACCAATGGCAGCGAGGTTTGCCATTCCGCCGCCGTCAACCCTGTCACCACGGATGCCACCTGCAACGAGTCCTCTTCCGCGCTGGCCGCCGCCCCCGCCGCGGCCCGTAGCGACTACAATTTCAAGGTTTATGTTTATGACAGCCACGGTTTCCCGGCCACAGGCTCGGCCAGCCAAAATTTCACCGTGACCAACGTTCCGCCGACCATGGGCACCATGACCCCGCCCACCACTCCCACCATCAACGCGGGCGGCTCGGCCCTTGTTTCCTATTCCGGAACCATCACCGATCTTAACGGTGACAACGACGTGACCAATGTGGATGGCATTTT
>CAZURX010000038.1:0-8579 GCA_964623015.1 uncultured Candidatus Peribacteria bacterium | reverse complement strand
CGTCAATGTCCGCCAGATTTTCTGTGGGTTTTTCAATAAACGCCGCCGCATTCTTTATATATTTTCGGTCGGCTTCATTTTCAATGGCGCCACTTTCAAGCAACACCTTTAGGTTTTCCAAAATACCTCCTGTTTTTGACCTCAACTGAAGCATAAGGTCATCGGAAGGACGATCCTGGCTGTGATCCGGGGAATCGATGGAGCTCATATTTGAGAAGGTTATTTTTTAATCAATATATTATAATTATACAATATATTTAAAATAAAAGCAAATTCTGTGAACGGGTTAAAAGTCCATTTGCTATAATGCCCTCATGCAAGCAAAGTTGAAGAAAATATTGGCAAAAATCCCCCATTCGCCTGGCGTCTACAAGTTTTTAAGTGACAAGCAGGAGGTCCTTTATATTGGAAAGGCGAAGGATTTGCGAAAACGGGTCGCCAATTATTTTCACAATGCCGATGATCGTGGCACACGCATCCAGAAAATGCTGGAGCAGGCGGATGATATCGCCTGGGTCGAGACGAACAGCGAGATTGAGGCCTTGATTTTGGAGGACAACCTGATCAAGGAATCCATGCCGAAGTTTAATGTTTTGCTCCGTGACGACAAGACGTTCCAATACATCAAAGTCACGGTGAAAGATGATTATCCCGAGGTTTACACGGTGCGTCGGATCGTGAAAGACGGCGCGCGGTATTTTGGGCCCAAGACTAGCGGGTCGGATGTCATCCGACTTATGGAGTCGGTGAAACGGATTTTTCGGCTTTGTCCGCTCAAACACATCACGTTGGATGCAAAAGGTACCCCGCTTAAGGATGCCAAGGTGGCGGTGAAGGTGGGAGGAACCGCGGCCAAGCGGCCGTGCCTGGATTACCACATCAACCGTTGCGTGGGGCCGTGCGCGGGCATGGTGACCCCTAAGGAATATCATGCGATCATCGATCAGGTGATTGGGTTTCTGGAGGGCGATTTCAAGCCCGCCATCGCCATGCTCCAGCAACAGATGAAGGAATACGCCGCCGAGAAAAAATTCGAGCGCGCGGCCAAGCTTCGCGACCAGATTCAGGCCATCGAACGGAGCGTCCAAAAACAATTCATCACCGACACCCACATCGTGGACCGCGATGTGATCGCGGTTGTGTCCGACTTGGGCAAAAGCTATTTCAACCTGTTCCAAGTCCGCGCGGGACGCCTGATCGGCCAGGAGAACTTTGTGCTGGAGGGCGAGGACGAGCCGTCGGAAATCATGGAGACGTTTTTGCGCGACTATTATTCCGTGGCCGCGGATATCCCCTCCGAGATTTTGATCTCGGTGCCCGTGGCCGAACCCAAATTGCTTGAGGATTTTATCGGCCGCGAGGCACCCAAAAAAGTCCACCTGATCCATCCTCAGGTCGGGCAGAAAGACCAGATCGTCATGCTGGCTGAGAAAAACGCGCGCAGTTTCGCGGACCAAAGCCGGGCGCGCTGGCAGGCGGACGAGCGAAAAGCCGAAAAGGCGCTGGACGAGCTGAAGGCCGCACTCAAATTGCCCGAGGAACCCAAGCGAATCGAATGTTACGACATTTCCCATTTGGCCGGCACCGAGACCGTGGGGTCGATGGTCGTTTTCAAGAAGGGCGAGGCGGCCAAGGCGGACTACCGCCAATTCAGGCTCAAGTGGACGAATGGGCAGATCGATGATTTCCGAAGCCTGGCCGAGGTGCTTCGCCGCCGCCTGAATTATTTGCCGGCCCAATTGCCCGAAGGCTACAAGATCCAAAAGGGGAGCGTAAAACTGCTTGGAAAGATAATGGAGGGGTTGAAGCCCGAGGAACTCAAAACCTTTTACACCGTCACCCACGGGAAGAAGGTGGTCGCCCACGGGCGTATTCTGGAGCTTACCGACACGATTCCCATGATCGTGAACCTGTGGGTCGACCCGAAAGAGCGCGGCAAACGGCTGGGTCATCTAGTCATGCGCAAGCTGATCGATTCCTCAAAGAAAAAACGATTCTATATCTATTGTCATCCGGAACTGGAGCTTTACTACCTCAGTTTCGGGTTCGAGGCCATCCACCAGCCACCCGCGGAGCTGGAAAAATACGTGAAAGGCCTTCAGAAAGACAAGAAGATGGATCACAAACTCGCCTTGTTCGCCTACCAGAAAAAAAAGAAGGATCTGTCGTTCGAAACCAAACCCGATTTGATCGTGATCGATGGCGGAAAGGGCCAACTTTCATCCGCCTGTGAGGTTTTGAAGGAAAAAGGCGTGGATATTCCGATCATTTCATTGGCCAAACGGTTAGAAGAAGTGTTCGTGCCCGAACGATCCCTGCCCATGAACTTGCCCGCCAACAGCGACGGGGGTTATTTGCTCCAGCGGCTTCGCGACGAGGCGCACCGTTTTGCCATCGAGCACAATCGTTCCTCACGGGATAACAAGATGGTCCAAAGCGCCTTGGACAAGATCATGGGGATTGGCCCCAAGCTGAAGAAGAAATTGCTCACCTATTACGGTTCGGTCGACAAGATCCGCGCGGCCTCGCAGGTGGAACTGGAGCAGATCGCGGGGGAGAAAGTGGCGAAAGCCATAAAAGAGAATTTATAATTTTTAGTTTTTATTTTTTAAACAGGAATGCAGTTTAGAAATTTAGTCACTAAAAATTTGAAATTGTTTAAAAATTTTAAATTCTGAATTAAAAATTTCGAATGTCCGATATCCACCAACTCACCGCGATCATCAACCAGTTTTTCGATGAGCGCGACTGGAAGCAATTTCACAACCCCAAAGACATGGCGATCAGCCTGCTCATGGAGGCCACCGAGGTCTTGGAGCATTTCCAATGGAAGAACGAAAAAGAGGTCCAGGAACACATCAAGGCCAACCATTCCGAGATCAAGGACGAGCTCGCGGATGTGGCCACCAACCTTTTCGCCCTGGCGCACGACCTCGACATCGATTTGGGAGAAGCGATTATGGCCAAAATGGTGAAGAATCGGAAGAAATATCCCGTCGAAAAGTCCAAGGGCAAGCACACAAAATATGATAGGCTTTGATTGGAAAGAATTTTAGATTTTAAATTTTAAAACAAATCTTAAGCCAGAAATCACAAATCTTAAATATGTCCGCTTCCATCACCAAATCCGATTTTATCCGTTTTCTCCACTGTCCTCGTTACGCATGGTTGTGGAAACATCGGCCAGACCTCCGAGGCGAATATGACGAAGGGGGTCGTTTCGCAAGACAGGGCATTGAGGTTGAGACCTTGGCCCAGAAACTTTTTCCGCGTGGCAAGACGGTTAAAGGCCACGGGGTTGCCGCTTTTGCGGAAACCCTGCGACTGATCCGCGAGGGCGCCAAAGTGATTTACCAAGCCACGGTCCATACGGGCCATTACGAGGCCAAGGCGGATATTTTGATTCGCGCCGACGGCGGAAGCCAATGGTGTCTTTATGAGGTCAAAAGCTCTTCGACCCTGAAGGAGGATTATTTGGCCGATCTTTATTTCCAATGGCTTGCGTTCGAAGCAGCTGGAATCCGGTTGGCCTCCATCCACCTGGTGATGATCAATGGCAATTACATCTACCAATCAACGCAGGGGATTCAGCCTGAGCTCCTGTTCCATGTTCAGGACATGACGGGGGAGCTGCCGGGCATGGAAATCAAGTACAAGGCATTGGTGGACACTGCTCGTCGTGTCCTGACGGCACACCATGAACCTAAGGTGCTTGTCCTCAGCAAAGGCCTCAAGCACGAAATTCCCCATGAAATGCTCGAGGAGTATTGGAAAGGGGTTCCCGAATACAGCGTTTATCGCATTTCCCACATCACTCGCGAGCAGTTATTGGACCTCATCGGACGGGGGATTGTGGACATCAACCAAGTTCCCGACAGCTATTTCTCCTCCGATCGTCAAAAGCGCCAAGTGGAACTCACCAAAACCCAAAAAACATTTGTGGATCGCCCGAGGCTCAAGGAAGAACTCAAGAAACTTCGCTACCCCCTGTATTTTCTCGATTATGAAACGATTATGCCGGCCATTCCGCTGTTCGACGGCCACAAGCCCTACCAAATCATTCCTTTCCAATATTCGCTACATGTGATCGAGCGGCCGGGGGCAAAGCCCAAGCACCATGATTTTCTCCACACCCGAAAATCTGATCCCGCCCCCACTCTGCTCAAGACGCTGCGAAACCATATCGGCGACAAAGGATCCGTGCTAGCCTGGAACGCCCCCTTCGAGAAAACATGCAACCAGCGCATGGCGGACCGGAATCCGCAATTCAAGGAATTCCTGGAATCCGTGAACAGCCGACTTTACGACTTGGCCCTTATTTTCAAGGATATCTATGTCGACTACCGATTCAAGGGGAGCGTCTCCATCAAAAACGTTTTGCCCGTCATGATCCCCGAACTCAGCTACGAGGCTTTGGAAATCCGGAATGGCGAAATGGCGATCCAGTCTATCACTGAATTGATTGGCCGAACCTTTTTCGGTCGCTCCAAAATTGTCCGCGATCTGAAAAAATACTGCGAATTGGATACGTTGGCCATGGTGCGTATTTTTGAGAAAATTCGAGACCTTGTCCGTTAGGGGAGTTTAAGTGTTTTCAATTTCAACGCAAAAGCGTTAAAATGGATCCGTTTACCCTTAATATCAAATTTTATGAAAGGAAAACAGATGTTTTTCGGCCTCGCCGTAGCGCTTTTTTTGCTGGCGCCCATGGCCCACGCCGAAACCTATTGCCCGCCCGAATCCATGAAAGGGACTGTGCCTGATTCCTATTTCCAGAATTGCACACCCGCTCCCGAGGGAGCCGACCCGTCTTCGATGATGCCGTCGACCGGCACACCGCCCGAGGGAATGCAAGGTCCTGATGCCGGCGCCCTGGAGTCCGCCAAGGCCCAGATTGGCGATGCCATTGTCCAGGTGAAAGCGCAGGAGGTCCGCCTCCTCAAGTTGATTTCCTCCGCAAAGGAGCACGATATTGATGTGGGGGAACTCCAGGCTCTCTACGATCAGGTGAAGTTGAAACTGGCCGCCGCCCAAAAGGCCCTTGATGCCAATCAGATTGAAGAGGCGGGAGCCCTGGTCAACGAGGTGAAAGCCATGAATATCGAGGCCAAGATCAAGGAGGTCGAAGCCAAGCTGAAAAGCCTGGTGGATCCCGCCCAAATCAATCAGGTCGTAGGCCAGATCGAGATGGGAATTAAAGCATTGGAAAAGATGGTCCTTCTGGCCCAGATCAAGGGTATCGAACCCGACGAGATCAAGACCACCCTCGACACGATCAAGCCACTTTACCAAGAACTTCTGGAGGCCAGCAACGCCAATGACGCGGAAAAGATGGGCGAGGTTTTGCAGAAGATCAAGGACAGCGGATTCCAGCAGAAAATGGAATACTTCCGCGACCATTCGGACGCGATCGACTTTAAGGAGGCCTTTGCCCAAATTGAACGTTCGATCCAAATCGGAGAAAAGGCGATCGAGAAAGGAAAGGCCGAAAAAAAGGACACTTCCAAGCTGGAAAAGCTTATTGCGACCGCAAAAGACAAGCTCGCAAAGGCCAAGGCCCTTTTCGCCAACAATGGAAACCCCCAAGAGATTGGAACCATCCTTGATGAGATCAAGGAAATGCCCTGGGACGAAACCATGGATAATGTTTTCCGCGCGCTTCATGAAAAAACCATCAAGAGCATGCTTGAGGAAAGTTTTGGCGTGGTCAATTCCGGAGTTGCCCGCATGAAATCGCTGATCGCCAAGCTCAAAGAGGAAAACGTGGACACCACCGCGGTGGACAATTTTGCGGCCAAACTCCTTTCGGCCTTCGATGCGGCCCAAAAGGCCTACGAGGCCGGCACTTTAGACGAGGCCGGCCAACTGATGGACCAGGTCGCGTCCTTTGGGGATTTGGTCGAAAAATTTTTGGCCGACTACAAGGCCAAGCTGGATGCCACCGAGGTGAACGCCTTGGATTTGACCCCCCTGAAGGCCATGCCCGCCGAATTCCTGAAATCATTCGACCAATCGACCCAAGGCAAATTCGGAAACATGTTTGATTCCGTCTCGGCCGACAAACGCAACGAGATGATGCAGTTCATCATGGGCCAAAGTAGCGACGAGGCCCAATCGCTTGCCCTGCTCCATTCCGAGAATCCCGAATCGGTCGACACGCTTTTCGATTTGATCATGGCAGCTCCCCAAAAATACCGCCAAGCCCTGATTGACCAGAAAAAACTGCTGGTGGATCGCACCGACCAGCTCGAGGGCCAGATCAACAAGCTTCTGGAGGCCAAGAAGATCGGAATCGCCCAGCAACAGGAGCTGAAGGATATGATCCAAAAAGTAAAAAATTACAACTTTTACGGAAAGGGAGGCGAAGAGATCGCCAAGGCCCTTGAGAATTTTTTGGCCACGGCCCTTGCCGAAGGCCAGTCCAAGGCCCAAGTGCTGGCGGGCGTACAAGCGCTTTTGGCCGACTATCAACCTGCCATCGATGAAGCCATCCAGTCCAAATATAAGGACGGAATCATTCCTTTCAAGGATACCGATGACCAGGAATGGTACACCGACTATGTCCGCTATGTGAAAGACAACGAAATCGCCTCGGGCTACAAGGACGCCAACGGCAACCCCTTGGGCGAATACCGGCCCGGCAACGCCATTTCCTACATGGAAGCCATGAAAATTGCCCTTGAAGCCTCGGGTCATGGGCAGCTTGAGGGTGAACCTTCCCTCAAGAATTATCCCGCTTGGGGCAAAGGGTATGTGAAAGAGGCCGAGGCATTGGGATTGAATGCCGTGCAGGACAAAGCGAAAAGCCTAAACGGCTCCATCGACCGCGCGGCCACGGTCCGCCTTATCCTTGAGGCGTTTGGTGTTTCGCCCGCCGACATCGCCGATCGCTTTCCGGACATTGTTAGCAGCCGCGATCGATTTTTTGTGCAGAAAGCCGCCGAACTTGGAATCGTCTCCGGCAATCCCGATGGAACCTTCAAGCCCAACAATCCTGTGAACCGCGCCGAGATGGCCAAGATGATCCAAAAGGCTATCGAGGTGCTCAAACCGTAATCATTTCAGGCCGATGTTTGAATCCCCCGTGCCCCTTGGGTCGCGGGGGATTTTTAAATGGTTTGGTATCCCTTTTGTCTTATCCTTTTGTTGGGTTTACAATAGATTCAGTTTAACCATTTTTTATGGCAACAATTCTTTCGGTGATTGCCCACCAAGGTTACCAAGGAATCGAATATGGCCACTCCAAGGAGGCCCTGGAGGCCGCAGGGCATAACGTGGTCACGGCCTGCACATCCAAAAAAGCCAAGTCCAAGGATGGATCCAGCGTGCCGGTGGATGTCCTCTTGAAAAACGTGAAGGTGGACGAATTCGACGCGATCTTGTTTGTCGGGGGACCAGGGGTCTACGATTATTTCGAGGATCCCACGGCGTTGGGCTTGGCCAAGAAATTTTACAAGGCCGGCAAGATCGTTTCTGCCATCTGCGCCGCCCCCTCGATTCTGGCCAACGCGGGCCTTCTCAAAGGGGTCAAGGCCACCTCTTTCCCCAGCCAAGCCGCAAACCTGAAGGCAAAAGGGGCCCATTTCACAGGCCACGCCGTTGTGCAGGACGGACGAATCATCACAGCCGACGGACCGGCTTCCGCCGAGGCGTTTGGCGAAAAGATCGCGGAGGCTTTGCAGCTTGTCGATTCGGAAGCCTAATTATTTTTTGAGCGAATCAGGCTATTGGAATGTCCGCTTGATGGATATTGTTTTGCCGTAATCCAAATCCTTGGTCAGTTCCATGTGCCAAAGGTTGTCGATTGCCTGCGTCCCGACAGCCCCCCTTATTTTGAAAGAAAAGGGGGTGTTTAACGTTTTCACGGTGAACGGGTCGGATACGCTGATGGGGCCAATCAGATTGGCGTAATCATTTCCAGGATCGACCAGATAATCCTTGGATTTGTACAAAACATCATTCACCAAAAGGTCGCCTTTCCCCTCCGAAGAACGGTTCCATTCAATATAGATCGAAAATGGCCCTGAGTGATCAGGATCCACAAAATGGTAGGTTTGCGTTTGGCCTTCGTCGATGGAATTTTCGATGAAATCCACATACCGGGTGAGTTTGGCGAAAATGCCGTTGATCGTTGTTATACCGTAATATTTTCCTCCTGTGAAATATTTTATTTCGGTTGGATGGGCCTGCAGATAATCCGCATAGCTTTCCATCAGCATCTTCGCGCTTTGCTGGGCCGCGGTGTCGCGTTGCACGGCGACCATCATCCGCTGGCGCATGCTGAAGAAGAAAAAAACTGAGGTCAGAAGCAAGCCAAGCATGACGGTCCAAATCATGATACTGCCACGACTCCAATTGTGGAGCCGCTTCTCGTGGCACCCATTGTGGCACCGATGGTGGAGATCAAAAATTTTCATGGGGCGAGGAAGGCGTCATGGGTGTAGATTTGTTGGTTGTTGTTGGCGTCGAGCGGCGTCGTGAGGATCACTTCGAGGATTTTGTTTGCGTTCAATAATTTGAACAGCACGGAATCCAGTGGGAAGTCGCTGAGATAGTCGTAGTCCTCTGAGGCGAAGTCG
>CAZURX010000037.1:0-8597 GCA_964623015.1 uncultured Candidatus Peribacteria bacterium | reverse complement strand
CGATGGCCGCCATCAGGCGTACGCGTTCCTCTTTCCATTGATCCAGGATCGGTTGGGGGAGTGAATCGGCCAGCCGAAACGTCGAGAACACTTCGCATCCTTCAGGTTGAAGGTGCGGCAAGTTTCGTTGATAGCGGCACTGGTATTGAAGGTGGCCCATTTGGGGTATCCTCCTAATGGCGTGAAAAGATGGAACTATATAGGAAAAAAATAAAAAGCAATGTTGATGTGATACAAGAAAAGTAACACAATCCTATGGATTGTGCGGCACGTAACACAATCCTCTGGATTGTGTGCGCAAGCCAGGAGGCGTGCGCCACGTATTGCTGCACTTGTTTCCTTATCATCTCGATTAGGAGTAATTTTGGACACAGCAAGGGTATGCCCTTTGCTTCACCCATTCACAGAGGGGTAACATCCCTTATAGGCCAGAGGGCAGGCAGGGCGGTCATGTCGCCATGCACATAAAGGTTGGGGCGGTAAAAATGCACATACCCATGGGAGGCGCGTTGGCTGACCTTCACGGGAATTCCCATCGATCGCGCCAGCCCGGCGAGGAGGGCGCTCGACACATGGCAGTCACCCACGCGGTGGCTGAAAAAATCTTTGAGGGTGACCGTCCCTTTCCTTTTGCAGCCAAAGGCGCAGTCCGCGCCGTACAGGTTGTCCGCGTATTTTTGGGTTCCGCCCAAGTTGTGTCCACTCGAAGATTCCTTGTAGTAATGGATCAGGTTTCGTTCAAGCCAAAAGGAAAGTTTTTGCGCGATCTCCGTTTCCGAGTTGCCCTTCTCCACCAACTGGATGGCCAAAGGAAAGAGTTTGTAGAATTCATGGTCAAAGGTCGAGGTGGTGGAAGACCAGGGAAAGTCCGACCAGTTGTCCTCGTCCGGTTTAAAGCCCAGGTTGGCCACATCCTCCGCCGAATAGGATTTAAAATCGAGATTGTCAAAAAGGTCCTGTTGGAAAACAAATAGAAGGTGCCCGAGGTTCATCAGAAAATCGCGGTCGTCTTTTCCAAGGTTCAGCGATTCGGCCAAATCAAACCCTTTTTTCTCCTTCTCGTCGGTTGGGTCACAAACCGCATAACCGTCCAAAAATTGTTTCAGGAACATGCGGCCTTGGGGAATTGCATCCGACTTGGCTTTTAAGTCCTTCAGATTTTCCCATTGGTCCAAGGGGTCGATGGTCGCGGGGCTGAAGCGATTGGGGTCGCAGGGCTTGAAGGGGAATTCATAGCGTCCCTCTGGCCGAATCTCCTCCACAGGGTCAGGTTTGCAGGGTGCGGTCTCGCAGGTCGTCTCGCCATTGGCGCAGAAGCATCCCTCGCACGAATTATCTTGGCGCACCACGGTAAAGCGGGATCCATTGTCGCGGTAAAGACCTTCGTAAAAACACTGGCCTTCCCCAAGCGCCATTCGTTCCAAGACATTCTGGTGTTCGAAAAGGGTTTGGGTGGTGACTTTGAAAAATGGAGGGGCCAAGGTTTCGTCCGCTGGCTGGGTTTTGCTTTTGCTGAGCCGTGCCAGCAAATCCCCGGCTTCTTGGTTGCCGATCGTCTGTTCGCTATCGGTGATGGAAAGGGGAATCAGGTTTAGGTCGGTCGCTTGGTCAAGGGCTCCTTTGTACCAAGGGGCATCCTCGTCCGAAAATGGGAGGTTGAAACTCGCGAGCCCCATTCTCAGTGCCTCCACAAAGGTGATGGGCTGGGAAGGAAGAAAGCGGTTGGAATGAAACGAATCCAGCGCCTTGCTGGATTTCGCTAGGCAAATGTCATTCGCATATGGGGTTTCATTTGTAACATCCGTGTAACAATTAAAGGTGGAATCGTTTTCCGAATCCGCAGGAACGAGGCTCGCTAAAACATGGACAAACTCGCCCCGGCTGATCGTTCGGGTTTCCAGATCATTTTTCCATTCGGTCACACCCTGCTCAATCCGCGAAATCAAAGGGCCATAGTTGAACGGCTGGATTTTCGGTTTTAGGAGGCCCCAGTAGGCGCCCGCTCCCATCAAAACGACGAACGCCAAGGCCAACCCGCCTATTGTGGCCAACGACAAGGATGGTCTTTTTCGGGTTATTTTTTTGCGTTTGCAAAAGGGTTTTCGGCTTCCAAATGGATTTTTTTTTGTTTTTTGTCCCCCCTTTTTTGTTTTCGCGATTTTCGTCATTAAAAATCGTATAAAATAATCTAAATATTATATCATTTATCTCTTAATTTTTCAATCCTAAAAACCATAACCGCTCACGCCTTTTTGGGTTTGCCCCCATGCAATTGTTTGATGGCCGATATTGTGACTGGCTGCAATTTTGAAACGCAGGATATTCAATCAGCCCCCTCGAGACCTTGGATGCACATCGTCGTATCATGGAGAATTTGGGGCCTAGGGTATAGCGACATGCGAATGGGTCAAGGAAGGGGGATTCGCTGAATTTGGGTTCGCGGAACCCCAGTGGGTTTTTGGACACTTTTTGGCCCGTTCTCCGTAGTAAATGCTACGAAGTATGAACCACACAAAAAGTGTCGCCCGCCCGGCGAAGGCAAAAAGAAAAAGCATCAGCCATGGGCTGATCCGCCTGTGGTGGAAAAAATAAATCCAATCGGCCGGTTTTGACGGAAATGGGCGTGAGGAGCTGCAAAAACCCCGTTGCGATCGAGCCATGTCAGTTTTTTCGTTGCATCGTTCCGTCGTTTATAGGTTCCCTCGTTCTTTCGTTCAGCTGTTTGAGTTGCAGTGTTGCATTGTTATTGCGGCAGTCATGGAAGCTCCGGCACCAAATACTCGTAAATAGAGGGGCAGTCCTTGCCAGTCGCATACAAAATATCGTAGGCGGGAAAGGAATGGATGGCGATGCCGTCGATGATCTTGCAGTCGGCGGGGCCTTTGACGGTGTCCAAAATTTTTCCCGATTTGGGATCTAGGCGAAAAAACAGATTGTGTTGGTGGGTGTTGAAGCTGGAGGTCCAAATCGTTCCAAATCGATCCATGCCAAGGTCTTCGATGGCCGAAAGCCCCTCGACCTTTTGCTGTTTGAAGGTGGTTTTCGATTCAGGGTCGAACCAAAACAGCTGATCCCCCAGCCCTCGGCCTTCGGCCGTGTAAATGATCGAGGTCGCGTCATCGGGGCGGAGCGGATTTTCATCGCGGCAGGAGCCCCAGTTGGTGATCCCTTTCCCAAATCCCGCCACCTTAGCCTTGGCGACCCCGTTGCCCAACTCCAGTTGGTAGAGGGCGTTGTTTTTTCCGTCCGGGGCGCGGTAGGTGAAATGGTAGAATTTTCCCTTGAGCCACACTGGGCTTTCGGAATGGGAGATGTGGTCGAATTTCCAGCTACCCACCACTGCCATTTGTTGTCGCGGATCCAGTTTCGTCAGTCCTGTTTTGGTGGTGTGCCACAAATAGCCATCATAGTAATCCAACCCTTCCGACCATCGGTCGCCGTCAAGACCCTCATGGGGATATTGGTTGATCAGGCACAATTGTTTTGGGTCGGGGCATCGTTTGGCTATCTTGTCGGGGATTGGATTTTGGTCCGTCTTTTCAATTTTGTTTTCCGCAGACAGTGAAATTTCGGGTGCTGTTGAGGGGGGGGATAGAGGCGTGGCATGCGGCATCCAATTTCTAAAATTCAAAGCCGCCAAGGCTATTGCTAAAGCCGCAAACAGATAAATCCTTTTTTTGAATGTGGATTTTTTTCGCATGGAGGTTTGGCTATAAATATATTATAAAATATTTCTTATAAATTATCAATGAGCGTATGTTGCATTTTGAGTAAAAAATGGTATAATGATCTAATAAGTCAAAATAAAATAGCTATGAAAAAAAAGATATTGGTTGGCACCCTTTTTTTCATCGGAATGTGTGGCCTTTTCACGCAGGCCCGCGCGGAGTCCGAAAATAAGTTCACTCTGCCGTTTTTAAAGTCCGACCAGGTGGTCATGATCGAGGGGCGTGATTACAATCGGGACGATTGCGACAAGAAACCGACCCTGGCGGAAAGGGACAAATGCATTTTTGATTATCCCGATTTCGACTCCGAACACTATCCAAGGCACACGCATGAGGGTTTTGATTATGCCAGAGAGGACGGCTTGCCTTTTATCGCGCGGTCCGTGGCCGACCATGGCGTGGTGACAAGGGTTTCGAATACGGGTTACACCTCTGGCATGACCGTGCAATACGAAATCAATGGCAAAAAGGTTTCCGCCTCCTATGCCCATGTGGTCCCGTCCGTCAAAAAGGGCGATCGGGTCGATCGCGGGGATCCGCTCGGATGGACTTATGAAACCCAAAGCGCATTCTATGTTCCCGAAAACCCGCGGGGCGGGTATTGCCGGCCTAGCGAACGCCCAAGGCGGGTAGGCACGACCATCTACGACAAAACCAAAAAAATCTGCTTCCACGCCCACATTCATTTCAATATTTATGAGGAGGGGGTCATGGTGGATCCCTACGGAATGTGCGTGAATAAGCCACGATATGCCTGCACTTCGGAAATGTACGATAATTTCATGGAAAAAGGAGGAACGGATCGGATTTGGATAGTGGGCGGAGATGGGATTCTGTCGCCCGATGAGATTTCGGACAAGCCGTTTGAAGTCATCCCAAAATTTGTTTGGGGTGAATCCGGAAAGATTCGCCAGTTTAAGGATTTTTCAGAATTGGCCTCTTACTGGTTCAAGCCTTATTTGGATGCGGAAAAATATTTTGGCGCTTTCGGGGTTGTGGATTTTTTTAGGATATAAATTAACCCCAAGGATGCTAAAAATTCTAAGTCGGAAATCCGGGGGGTAGTAATTAGTTTTTTTTGCGTTTTGGGTTTTTAGCCATTGGGTTCTAGGGGTGGGGAAAGGCGAGCCTGGCACGGGCAAGGGTGGGGTGATGATGATTTTTGTTTCGCGCAAAAATATGGTAGAATAAAAATAAATAAAAACTAAATCGTCGCCATGCTTGAGCTCTACAAGACCCCATTGGACATCCTGTATTTCGTCTCAACCGTCAGCGTCGGCCTGGTGGCCCTATTTCTGGTCATCGCCTTATTCAACCTGGTCGTCATTCTCCGCAATTTCCGAAAGGTCAGCGAAAAGGCCAAGGACACTGTGGATCTGGTGAATCACTATCTCTGGCAACCGATCAAGATCATGCTGATGCTCATCGAAAAGCTGAAGGATGTGCAGTTCGCGGCCAAGGCGGCTAAGAGACACACTTCCAAAGAAAAATAATTCCGATAGGCGCTCCAATGGGGGTTATTAAGAATGTTCTTTTCAGGATAGTTTTTGAGTTTGCTGTATTCCGTTTCTATCATCAACAGGAGCCCCTATCGGACCCCTATCGGACCCCTGTCGGAGCCCCTATGGGAGCCCCTATGGGAGCCCCAATAGGAATTGGTATAGTTCCACCGTCTCTTTCGCCATCCTCTCCGCCGTGAAGTGGGTCTTGGCCCGTTCCAAACCGTTTTTTGCCATGTCGTGCCGTTGGCCCGGATTGTCCAGCAGGGTCTTGATGGCCCTAAGCAGGCTGTCGCTATCCCCCGGAGGCACCAGAAGCCCGCTTTTGCCGTTCTCGACAATATCCCTGGCTCCGCCTGTATCCGTGGCCACCACGGGCACGCCGCTGGCCATGGCTTCGACGATCGACAGCCCGAAGGCCTCGCGTAGGCTGGGCAACACAAAAATGTCCGAAGCGCGTAATATTTGAGGGATATCCTTCCTCCAACCTAGGAAATGGATATGTGAATTGGCGCCGTATCTCTGTTTGAGCTCGTTTTCAATAGGCCCCATGCCCACCAAAACCAACTGTAACATTGGATACTCTTTTTGCAGCCGCAAAAACGCCTCAATCAGGAATTTATGGCCCTTTCTTGTATGCATTTCGGCCACGCAGGTGATCACGATTGATCCATTTTCGACATCGAGCGACGCCTTGTCCTGGTTGTCCAAAAAAGGTCGAAGCTCAATGCCATTGTGTATCTGGAAAACGCGGCCTTCCGCATGGTCGACAAGTTCGCTAAGTTGTCCAAAATTGTCGTTGCTGATGGCGATGATGCGGTCGGTCTTCCGTAGGCAGTGGTCCTTGATCAGCCTTTTGAAGCCTTTGAGCTCAAAAGGGTCGTGTTCGGTTGTAACAATGGGGGTTTTGGCGTGGTGTCCGGCCCAGAACGCGTAACGGCAGGCCCCCGGGTTCCACAAGTGGATATGTAACAAATCAAATTTTTCCTCTCTCAAAAGCTGTTTCAGGTAATGGTAGTGCCGCGGATCGTGCTTGTGGAGCACGGGAAGCAAAAAAGTTCTGGCATAGGCGGCCTCATTTTCGGCCTTTTTTTCCGCCAGCGTGGAATACATGCCATAGGCCAAGCTCACCTCGAACCCCAAAGGCTTCAAATGGGTGGCCAATAGTTCCATCTGCCGTTCGGCCCCGCCGTAGTTCGGCGTGTCGGTGTAGAAGAGGATGCGTTTAGTTGACAAAATTGTATTAATTTGATTTAATATATTCCTTTATAATTATACCCCAAAAGTGAATAGGCTCACTCTTCCCGCAAAAAAATTGGTTTGGCTTGTCCTTTTCGCTCTTGGGATTGGGTTGACTCTCGTGCCTTTGCGCTCGGCGGGCGCCGACTGGAACGATCCCGCCGTCCAATACGGCTATGCCACAACCCGCGACGACCCCCCTCCTTTTGAGGCGGTCGATGGCAATAAGCGATTGCATCTCAAAAAATTGGCCGAAATCGAAAAGGCCAGCGCCGCCACCATCCATTACGACGCAACCGTAAAGTCCAATTACATGTGCGATTGGGTCTACGACAAGGTGCTGGGTCGCGACGTGTGCGAAAAGAACTATCTGAAAGCCTATCAATACACCCATCCCAAGCCGATCCCCGTCTGCCCGTTTGGCTACAAGCTGAATTACGGCGGGTCGGGATGCGTTCCCATTCGCTATCCTCAAAATGCCCACTTGAATGCCCGTGGCGACGGTTGGGAGTGCAACCCTGGATACCATTTGAACCTGACAGGGTCGGTTTGCCTGGGGCCTGAGCATGTTTCTCGGCCATGCCCCAACGGGTCCGCTGGCTGCAATTCCGGATGCCAAGGCTCGTCCTGCGCCCAGCCCTGCGCCGTTCAGCCCATCGTCATGGCCACGCCCGTGTTCGTTCAGCCGCTTGTCGTCCAAATCCAGCAGGCGGCACCGTCCAGACCACCCTATTCCTTGCCCGCCACAGGGCCATCGTTTTTGGGCCTGTTGCTTGGATTGAGCGCGTTGGGGGCGAAAAGGTTTCTTAAGAAAAAATAAAAAAACGCTCTTGTTTCGCCTTGATTCCTCGTCGAATTTGCGTAAACTGTGTGTTGCAAAAGCGATAGGTTTTTCGGGTCAGTAGCTCAGTTGGTAGAGCAGTAGCCTTTTAAGCTATTGGTCCTGGGTTCGAGTCCCAGCTGACCCACCATTCGACTCCCCCGACGTGCGTCGGGGTCGCTCCTGGTGTGCCACCATGGGTTGTTTTAATTTGTTTTTGGGGCGAGAAGTTTATGCGCCGTAGCCTCGGCGAAGGCGTAAGTCCCAGCTGACCCACCAGTAAGTAGCGAGAAAGCAGACCGAACGAAACAAGGGCGGCTTTTGGCAAGCCCGTGGTGGAGTGAGGGCAAAAACATGCGAAATCCACGAAGGGGGTTCAAGTGTTTTTGAGGCTTTCCCTATTGGCAACGATCCTTCGCTCGCTCATGGTGTGCCACCATAGTCTATTTCTTCTTCAGCGTGCTAAAGCCAAAAGGCTTGTAGAGCAAACAGAAGCCCGTGGCCGCGGTGAAGAGTAGGATCGCCCCGACAACATAAAGGGCAATCGAAACGTTTCCGCTGGTCCAAAAATAGGCGATCGACAACACAAGGATTCCGGCAATGGCCCTAAGCATGCGATCAAGACGACTTTCATTTTTCATTGTTTTTTGGTTAGAGGATTTATTATAAGTCGATTATACGCTCGATCAGCCGCGTTTCAGATAGACCTTCACGAAACTGCTTTTTAGGATTCCGCTTTGGGCGGGCAGTTCGTCGGCCTTCCCCTGTTCGGCCATTGTTTTGATGGTCTCAAGGTTCTTGCGGATTGCCTGGATCTCCTCGTCGTTCGCGGCGGCTTCGACCTCCTTTAGTTTTGCGTCGGCATTGGCATAGGCGGCCAACACCCCGGCGGCGTTTTTCTCGTTGGCGGGGGTCAGCACCTCCTCCATCGCGTCGTGGAAATCGACCAGGGCCACGGCGAGCATGGAGAATCCGTTGCGTTTTAGGATACCCTGAAAAATGGGTCGCACACCCTCAAGTTGAATATGGACCGCGGTCAAGTCGCCCGTGGCGATCGGATCCTTAATGCTCGATATGATTTGGCGCACGTGGGCCAAATCGCCGTCAAATTCCTTGTCCGACTTGATGACAAAGGGCTTGTATTGGACATATTTGGCTTGGAAGGCGGCAAGCTCTGATACCAGCTGGTCATAGTTCGCTTGTGCTTCGGTGCGCTGGTTTTGGCCTGTCAAAAACAAGGTCTGCTTGTAGAAATTGTTCATCCGGTTGTAATCCTCCAAAAAGAACTTTCGGGTGAAAAACAGGCTGCCG
>CAZURX010000036.1:7339-8774 GCA_964623015.1 uncultured Candidatus Peribacteria bacterium | reverse complement strand
CAGAGCGCCGTTGTAATCCTGGAACAAAACCAATGCAGCGAGCGCGGCGGAGCCCATGGCGTAGCCCTTGGTGACGGCCTTGGTGGTGTTGCCCACGGCATCGAGCGTGTCCGTCACGTGGCGAACCTTCTCATCCAAATGCGACATCTCGGCGATGCCACCGGCGTTGTCGGTGATGGGACCGTAGGTGTCCATGGCGATGATCATGCCCGTGGTGGAGAGCATGGAGACCGCGGCGATCGCGATGCCATACAAACCGGCGAGCAAATAGGAGCCAATGATGGCGCCCACAATGACCAGCACCGGGAGCAGCGTGCTTTCCATTCCCATGGCCAACCCGATGATGACATTGGTGCCGGCACCCGTCTCGGAAGCCTTGGCCGTTTCCTGCACGGGGCGGAATTTGGTGGCGGTGTAGTATTCGGTGATGACAATGAGCAACACCGTGACCGCGGCGCCGACCAACGTGGCCAAAAACAGGTTCACGGGCTTAGAGGCCGCGTCGATCATGGCCTTGGTGACAAACCAGAAACCGACCAAGGCGAGCACCTGGGTGACGGCCGTGCCCTTGTACATGGCGGCCATGATCCCGTCCTTCTTCTTGGTGCGAACAAAATTGGTGCCGATGATGGAGGCCACCACGGCCACCGCGCCCAACATGAGCGGATACATGACGGAATAGCCCTCGACGGACGCCAAGATCATGGCGGCGATCAGGGTGACGGCGTAGGTCTCGAACAGATCCGCCCCCATGCCCGCGCAGTCGCCGACGTTGTCGCCCACGTTGTCCGCGATGGTCGCGGGGTTGCGGGGATCATCCTCGGGGATGCCAGCCTCGACCTTGCCCACCAGATCGGCGCCCACATCGGCCGCCTTGGTGAAAATGCCGCCGCCCACGCGGGCGAACAGCGAGATCAGGGAGGCGCCGAAACCGAAACCGATGAGCAAATGCGGAATCTCGGATTCATCGACCCCCACCATTTTGAAAACAATGTACAAACCGCTCACACCGATCAGGGAAAGCCCGACCACGGAAAGGCCGCTCACTGAGCCGCCCATGAAGGCGGTGTTCAGCGCCTCGCCGATGCCCAGCTTGGCAGCCGCGGCCGTGCGCACGTTCGTGCGGACGGAAACGTTCATGCCAATGTAGCCGGCCACGCCGGACAGGACCGCCCCGCAAACGAAGGCGATACCCAACTTAAGCCCCAACCCCCACCACAGCAAAGCAAACAACACCACGGCGAACACCGCGATGGTCTTGAACTGGCGATGCATGTACGCCATGGCGCCGACCCGGATCGCGTCCGAGATCTCGCGCATTTTTGCGGTCCCGGCATCCCGTTTGAGGATCCGAACCGTGTTGAAAGCGGCGTATCCCATGCTGAGGACTCCGACCGCAAGGGCAATCCATAAAACTGTCATAAATGTTTTTTAT
>CAZURX010000036.1:0-7329 GCA_964623015.1 uncultured Candidatus Peribacteria bacterium | reverse complement strand
GAAATAATGAATAAACGACAATGTGGATCATTTCCGCTTGGCCACCTTTTTGGCCTTCCTCACGACCGCCTTTTTGACCTTGGAGACCTTTTTTTCGACCTTTTTGGTCACCTCGGCCCGAATATCCTCCGCCTTGCGAACCGCCCGCTTTTGGAATTGCTCGGCACCGCCCTTAAGCTCGGTCGCCTTGCCCTTGGCCATGAAGGCCAAGCCTTCCAATTTCTCCTGAACGTAGGCCGCCACGTCGTAACCCCGATCTTGGGCGGAATCGAGGAACTCCCGCATTTTGTCTTGGGAAATCTCGAGCAACGCCGCCACCTCCTTGTGCTCGGAAACCTTCTTGAGCTCTTCAATCGCTTCGGCGCCCGCGCCCTTGAACGCATTGCCCAGCGCCTTGAGACCTTTCATATGGTCTTCGGAGCCCTTTTCGAAAATCTCCTGACGAAGATCCTTGCCTTTCTTGGTGGCAAAGAGCATGCCGAAGGTTAGTCCACTGACAAGGCCGATCAGGTATTTTCCGATCTTCATAAATTTAGTTTTAAGTTTTAACGGACTTACTTTACCAAAGATGGGTCAGAGGCGCAATTTATTTTAAGTACTCAGAAAACAGGACTCAGGAATCAGCTGAGTCCTGACTGCCGAGTCCTGTGTCCTAAAAATGGACAAAATGATAGAATACAACCATGAACCCCAAGTTTCGTCTTCATCCTCACCATTGGCTTGCGCTGGTACTGGTCCTAATTGTCGGAATCCTTCTATTTTTTGCCCGTGCCCCGAAGGCCCATTCCACGATCGCGATCACGGACACGCATGAGCACATCCAAAGCTTGGCCCGCGCCGAGGATCTGCTGAAGGCCATGGACGATCTGGGCATCGCGAAGACGGTCCTTGTCCCCTCCCCCATTGAGACCCTGGAAATGATCGGGGGCGGCACTTTCACCGACTACCGTCCGAACGTGGACGAAATCCTGAAAATCGCGGCAGCGCACCCGGGCCGATTCGTGCCGTTCTGCGCCATCAGCCCCAAGGACGCGGATGCGCTGGATTACCTAAAAGACTGCGTGGACCGTGGCGGCAAGGGCCTCAAGCTCTACAACGGCCATTCCCTGTTCTACGACGGCTTCGGCATGCCGCTCGACGCGCCCGCCATGGAGCCGATCTACGCCTACGCCGAGGAGGCCCATCTGCCAATACTGTACCATGTGAACCTGGACGAATACGGGAGCGAACTCATGCGCGTCCTCGTCAAACACCCGAACCTCATTGTCTCCGTCCCCCATTTCATGGTGTCCGGCCACAAATTGAACCGCGTCAGCGACTGGATGGACAAATTCCCCAACCTCTACACGGACATCAGCTTCGGGTTCGAACCGTTCATGGCCAAAGGCTTTGAAAATATCGAAGGCAACCTCAAGGAATTCAGGGATTTCATCCTGGCCCACCAGGACCGAATCCTTTTCGGCGCGGACATGGTGATGACGGACATCGAACGGAAAGACACCCCCTACATGGAGGCCATGCTCGGCTGCTACAAGGCCCTGCTGGAGCAATCCTCGTTCCATTGCGAGCCGATCACTGAAACACTCAGCAAAAGCGCCGAAACGCTGGAAGGACAAGCCACCCGCTGCAAGCCGCAAGCTGGCAAGTATTGCCAAAAGAAGGACGACGAAGCCGCAGAGGCTCGCCAACGCGCCAAAAATTCGGGAAAACTGAAGGGGCTTCACCTGCCCGCGGGTACGCTGGAGCTGATTTATTCCAAAAACGCAGAACGGTTTTTAAATATCCAAACACCATAAGCGCGGACAATGATCCGCATCCACAGTTGCACTTAATATCTAAATTGCAGAATCAACATATGAAAATAATTTTAATCACGTTAGCTTTGGTTGTCGCCCTGAGCGGATGCTCACAAAAAAACCATTCACCCGAGAATGAAGCCAAAAAAACTTCTCAATTTATTGAGGTATCTGAAACCTCTGAAAAGGGCCTGCCCACCACCCCAAAGCCGCCTGAAGACAGCCTACCACCCGTGAATGACAGTTCTAAATCTTCTGAAGCAACTGAAACCACCGAGAATATCCCGACTCCGACCTCCGAGCCCCACGAAGAAAGTTTACCACCCGTGAACGATAGCCTTGAGACGGGTCATTTCTACAATAAAACATTTGGCATATCGTTCGACTACCCAAGAAACATGAATCTGAAGGAAGAAAATTACAAAATTGCTAATTTTGACAGGATTTCCTGGTTTTCATTATCCAATATTATCTTAGAACCTTATGATTGGCCTGGACTTCATGATGGAGAATTAAGAATATATTTTTCATACACCAAAACAAACCAGGGCCTTGAGGACTTTTTTCAGGAAAATGATTATTTTGTTGAAGCAAATCTAAAGAAAAACATTGAAAAATGGACACAGTTTATCGGGCCCCAAGACATTGAAGATTTCAATGCGGTAATTGGGAACACCATTATCAATGGCCACAAATTTATGACTTCAAGTGGCCAAACTTTAAAAATGGAAGAAGGACCTCCATCGAAAAGCAGGGATTACTATTTTAAAAAAGATGGAATAATATTTATTATCACAGCGGCGACACCAATAGGCGAAGGTGACGAGGGGCTATTGGCCACAGCTGATAAAATAGTAAATTCCATAAAATTTACCGACCCTCCCCTTTAATCCTCCCTGAACTCGAACACCTTTTTGCCGATCCGGAACCTGTCGCCCTCGCGGGCGCCCAAGCGGAACAGCTCGCGGTAGGCCCCCACCTTTCTGAGGACATCGAACAGCCGGAGCAACCCGCCCCGTTGGCTCGAATTCGTCATGACCGCCAACTGCTCGATGCGGCGGCCCGACACCACATACTCCTCGCCGACCTTTTTCACCGAGAACTGCGGCAGATCGGGACTGGCCAATTGAGGTCGAAACACGGTTGGCGAGGCCAGAGCGCCAGACTTCAATCCCGACTGAACCTTTTTCTCCTTTTTCCGAAACGCCACCACCATGTCCTTGAGGGCATATAGAAATTCCTTGATCCCATCGCCCGTGACACCGGAGATCAGGAGGGGTTTTTTCAGACGGAAATCCTTGCGGGCCATGGCCAAGGTCTCGATCGTGGCCGAATCGATCTTATTGATCACAAGGAGCTGGGGCTTCTTGGCCAGCGCCTCGCTGTACAGCTTCAATTCCTTGTTCAGCTTTCGGTACTCCCCCTTCAGGTCCTCGTGCGTGGCGTCCAGCACATGCACCAGCACCTTGGTCCTCTCGATATGCTTCAGGAATTCGATCCCGAGCCCCTTGCCCTGATGCGCCCCCTCGATGAGCCCCGGAATGTCGGCAACCATGAAGTCGACTTGATCCACCTTCACGACCCCCAGATTGGGAACCAAGGTGGTGAACTCGTAGTTGGCGATTTTGGGGCGCGCGTTCGAAATGCGGGAGATCAGCGTGGATTTGCCCACGTTGGGATAGCCGATGATGGCGACATCGGCGATCAGCTTGAGCTCCAGCTTCAACTCCTTTTCCTGGCCCGGCTCGCCCAGCTCCGCGAAATCGGGCGCCTGCCTGGTCGAGGATTTGAAATTGGCGTTCCCCTTGCCCCCTCGGCCGCCCTCCACCACCACCGCGCGCTGGCCATGGACCACGAGATCGGCCAACTGCTTTCCATCCGCCTTGTCGTAGACCAACGTGCCCACAGGGACCTTGAGGATGAGATCTTCGCCCCGTTTTCCATACATATCCCGGCCCGCGCCGTTCTCGCCACTTGGCGCACGGAAATGCTTCGTGGAGACAAAGTTCACCAATGTGTTCATGTTCTCGTCCGCCTCGAACACCAGGCTTCCGCCATCGCCGCCGTTTCCGCCATTTGGGCCGCCGCGGTCGATGTACTTCTCACGTCTAAAGCTCTTGGCGCCGTTGCCGCCATTGCCGGACTTCACCCTGATTTCGGCTTCATCGCAAAAATGCATATAAGTGTTGAATTTCGCAAAACATACTTTGGCATAGTGGCTGGATTATAGCAAGCGAGTGCGACACTCCAACCACGCCCCTAACTCCCAACAACTCCTATAATCCAAGCCCTTTCCCCAAAGTGTCGCTCGCCGCGACCGGCAGGGGTCTTTTGCGCGGTCAAAAGACCCCTGAGAAAACCCGCTGGGGAAAATGAAACCATATGCGATGGAATGCCGAGACCCAACGCTGTACAGGTCATTTTCCCCAGACCCCCTTTTGCCTTGGAACCTTCGCGGTACATTCAAGGGCGGGTGGTGGTTTTTCTAAATCCTGCGTGCCGAAGGTTAAATTTTGCCAATTTCCGTTGGATTCTCGGCATCGGGGGGACCGGGGGGGTTATGTGAACTGCGTTGCCGAGATGAGGCCACACGACGGGAAGTGAATCATAAACCCCCGGGCGGGTTTTCAGACCGCTTTTGACCCGTTCTCCGTAGTAAATACTACGAAGGATGAACCGGACAAAAGCGGTCGCCCAGCGGCGAGCGATATCGGGGTGACAAGTTGAATTTTCAAAAACATTAGGAGTTAAACTGAATCTTGGGAATTTGGCATTTACACCAAAAACAAAAGATCCTAAACTCTGTTCCAAGAAACTAAACACAGGAATTATGAAACGCACCCAGTTGATCACGACGGCCGACCTCACCCGTGAGGAGGCCGATTTTTTCCTAAACGAGGCGGAGGCCCTGAGGGTCCAACGCACCCACGACCTTGAGGGAAAGATCGTGGCCACTTTGTTCTTCGAGCCCAGCACCCGCACGCGGCTTTCCTTCGAATCCGCGGTGTTCCGCCTCGGCGGGCAGGTGATCAGCGTGGCCAACGCCTCCAGCACCTCCATGAAAAAGGGCGAGACTCTGAACGACACCATCCGCGTGATCGAGAAATACGCCGACATCCTGGTGATGCGCCATCCCAAGGAAGGGGCGGCGGCCGAGGCGATCCAGCACACCCAAAAACCGTTCCTGAACGCGGGCGACGGCGCCAACCAGCACCCCACCCAGGCGCTTCTGGACCTTTACACCATGCGGCGCGAATGCGGCGGGATCGAAGGGAAAACCTTCGCCTTCTGCGGAGACCTGAAGTTCGGCCGGACCGTGCACTCGCTTCTTTATCTGCTTCGGCTCTATCCCGTCAAAAAAGTCCTGTTCATCAGCCCGGAGCAGCTCAAGATTCCCAACCACTACCTGGCCTTGCTCAAGGAAAAGGGCATCCAGTACCTTGAGGACAGCGAGCTCAACCGCCACATGCCCGAAATCGATGTGCTCTACATGACCCGCATCCAGCAGGAACGTTTCGAAAACCTGGAGGAATACTATTTCCTGAAAGGCTCCTACATCCTGACCTCCGACATCGTGCGGATGGGCAAGAAAGACCTCCGCGTGCTTCATCCCCTGCCCCGAGTGGACGAGATCACCAGCGAAGTGGACGCCATGCCCCAGGCCGCCTATTTCCGCCAGACCGAGAACGGCGTGTACATGCGCATGGCTCTTTTGAAAACCCTTTGCCAAAACTTTTACGGAACTTCCAAGGCGGCTTTCGACATTAAGGCCAAATCCCTAAAAGTGAAAACCAAGTAGCCCATGGCCCAACTTTTGATCCAAAACGGACGCGTGATTGACCCTGCCTCGGGGCGCGATGAGATCACGACTGTTTTGATCGAGGACGACCGGATCGCAGGGGTCGGCGACGTTCGCCCCTCCCCAAGCGCCAAGGTCGCAAACGCCACAGGAAAATGGGTGATTCCGGGGGTGATCGACCTGCATGTGCATTTGAGGGATTTCGACCAGGCCACCAAGGAAACCATCGAAACCGGCACCCTGGCCGCGCTGCGGGGCGGGGTGACCACGGTCTTTTGCATGCCGAACACCAAGCCCGCACTCGATTCCGAGGAAAACATCCGCCGCTACCAGACCCTCATCGCCCAAAAATCAGCCGTGGAAACCCATGTCGTGGGCGCCATCACCCAAGGACTCAAGGGACAAAAACTTGCGGAACTCGACCAGTATCCCGACTTGGGAATCCGCATAGCGACGGACGATGGATTCGACGTGAACGACGAGGCCCTGCTTGAGCAGGCGTACGCCAAGGCAAAGGCCAATGAGCTGGTGCTGATGACCCACCCCGAGATGAATTCCATCGCCCCCAACGGCGTGGTGAACGAGGGGAAAATCAGCCAAAAGCTGGGCGTTCCCGGCCAGCCAAATGAGAAAGAATGGAAAGCGGTCGAGCGCGGAATTCGACTCGCCCTTAAGACAGGGGCCCGCGCCCACTTCACCCACCTCAGCTGCGCGGAATCCGTGGAACTGGTTCGCCAGGCCAAACGGAAAACGGACCAGATCACCTGCGACACCACGCCCCATCATTTGTGCCTGACCGAAGAACTGGTTTTGACACTCGGCGGCATGGCCAAGGTGAACCCTCCGCTCCGCACCGAGGCGGACCGACAGGCCCTGATCGAGGGGGTCAGGGACGGCACCATCGACTGCGTCGTGACCGACCACGCGCCGCACAGCATGGAGGAAAAAGAAAAGGATGTGGTCCACGCTGCCTTCGGCTTCACAGGGCTCGAAACGCTAGTCCCCGCTATTCTGCAAGAGCTCCATTTCAATCAAAAGATCGGCCTGATGAGGATTGTCGAACTCCTAACCTCGGGCCCGGCCAAAATCTCCAAGCTTGAGAGGGGTCGGATCCAGGCCGGATCGCCCGCGAACCTCACCCTGATCGATCCCAACCTCCAAAAGACGGTTCGGAGAGGAAATTTGGTTTCCAAGGGCAAAAACACCCCTTTTGAGGGAATGAAGCTTCGAGGCTGGCCAGTCGCTACTATATATAAGGGTACGATCTCAACTTCCGATTAAATCTTATTGAACAAATAATTTATACAATTATTGAACAATTTATTTGTTCCTTATTTTTTTGCCTTTTTTGATGTTTGACATATTATTTATAATATGTTAGAATAATAGTAATCAATAACAAAACCAAGCATGATCCAAAACCTTGCCGTCCTCGCAACCATAGGCCTCAGTCTGCTCGTGGCGAAGATTTCGTGCAATGTGTATTCCAAGGCGGGCTTCCCGAAATATTTCGGCCTGCTTGTCTTTGTCCCCGTGATCAACATGCTCGTTTTATACACCCTGGCCTTCGGCGACTGGCCGATCCACAAGGAGCTTCGACGCTAGGGATTCTTTTGGATGTTGGCCCTGAACCAGTACCCGCCTTGGACGGGTGATCGGTTCAGGGCTTTTGGCGTTTTGGACACTGTAACCCCTAGCTGTGGGTGAAGAGCCGTTTTTTTGTTATCCTCTAGC
>CAZURX010000035.1:3615-8880 GCA_964623015.1 uncultured Candidatus Peribacteria bacterium | reverse complement strand
CGTTAAAATTTAACCTTTGTCCGTCGGTTTCTCGGCATCGGGGGGACCGGGGGGTGAATGCGCAGACCAACGTTGGGGCAAGGTTCCTCGCTGCGATTGCGTCATGAACCCCCGGGCGCTTCTTTCTCCACTTTCTTGGCGCGCAAGAAAGTGGAGCCCCCGCGGCGAGCGGAAAAAGAAAAATTGAAAAACATCAGCCATAGGCTGATCCGCCTATGGCGGAAAAAATAAACCCAACATGGACGATGGCACAGGATCCCGTACAAGGTTTGTTACACAAGAAACCAAGAGCAACCAAGCCATTGAACTTTACGGCTAAATAAGGTATAATATAAAGATTCTATGAATCCGATGAAGGATCCAAGGATCGAAGGAAATAATGAAACAACTGCTTCGAAAAAAAATCTCGGGTTTCCTGTTCGGCGCCTTGGCCATTGCCTTTTTTGGCCTCACCATTCCTTCTCTGGCCCAAGAGGAAAACATGCCTGTAACACCGCCTGTCGAAACACCCCTAGCGGCTGACATCGCCTTCACCAACCTATGGGCCATCAACTCCACGCCCGCCCCCAACGGCGTGGTGGACTTCACCGTTTTCTACGGTAACCTGGGCACTTCGCAAGCTGTGACCAATGTGGAACTGAAAGTGACCTATGATTCCAAAAACCTCTACGACATTTCGCTGGGCGACCCTTCGGCGTGCCAAGACGACAAGACCGCGGTCATCTGCCGTTTCAACACTTTGAATCCGGGTGAATCCAACACAGTTGGGTTTACGGGCACAGTGGTTCCCACCGCGACTCCGGACGCCCAAATCTATTTTACGGCCTCCATCACGGCGGACGCATTGGAAAACAGCGTAAGGAACGATTTTGGCACCCTTGCCGTTACAGTAACTTCCGTTGAAAAAGGGGGGCGAATGTCAGGGGCGGGCACGGCCAACCTAGAGGGAGGCACCTTGGAAAACGCGGCGACCAAGGGGAATGTGTGGCTCTTTGACGTAAAGAACGACCCAAACTGGAAAACCGATACGCTTTCCACCGCAGGCCTCAAGTTCATGATCCGCGGCAAGGAAGCCCTGGCCTGGACGCTCAACATCACCGACGCCGGATTCCGAAATTCCGCCATCCAATCCAACTACCTCAAAGTGCTGACCGTGGTGAACGGCCTTTTCGTCCTCGGGCTTTTGGCCATCGCGGCCATGTGGATGTTCAGCCTTTTCATCCCAAGGCGGATTCTGAAGCAGGTCATCGTTTTGTACGGGGTCGCCGTGCTTTTCGTGAACTTCGCCCTGCCCATGAACCAACTGCTCATCGACGGAAGCAACATTCTCCAGCGAACCTTCATCGGCGCCACCAACATTTCCGACATGGTGGACACACCGACCTACAACGACCCGAACTCCATCGGCTATCAGAATGAAACCGGAAACTTGAAACAAGCGGCCAGCGACAAACTGAGCCTGAATCTCGGCTCCGCCGAACAAATGACCCAAGACGTGGCAATCGGAAAACTGCAACAGGGTTTCCAAACCCCGACCCTCACCGGAACCATGGTCGGGAGCGACGGCAAGGTCCAGACCATCGACCTCAACTCCACAGGCAATGACCCAACCCTTCGCCTGAACACGAACCAGTCGATCGAGCTGACCAACGAAACTTCGTTCAACCCCAACCAGGAAAACCGCGTGTTCGCATTCCTGCTCTTGCTTTTCACGGGAGGCGCCTATTTCGGCATGGCGCTCACCTTCATCCTGCGCATCGTGATTCTGTGGGCGCTCATGATCGTTTCTCCCATCCTCTTTTTGCTGGCGATCTTCAGAGCCACCCGAGGTTATTTTTACAACTGGCTGACGATCTACGCCCGATGGCTGCTCATTGGCCCGCTCATGGCGCTCGGCATCGCCATGGTGGTCGGAATCTGGAAAACCGTGGGCATGCCTGTGACCAGCGCCTACCCAGGAGTCGGGATGTTCGGCCAACTGACAAACGTGGGCTTCTACCTCCCCGGCACCGAGCTGGCCAACAGCCTGAGCACCACACCCCAGATGATGCAGTATCTGCTTTTTTTGACCATGCTCTATCTGCCCCTGTTCTTCGCCTTCATGCTCACACGGCAACGGATGTGGGGGTCCTCGACCACGGTCGTGACGGAACGATTGGGGTCCGACCGAACACGTTTCGGCGCGTTGAGGACTGGCGAAACCGGTGCGGCAAAAACTTTGGCGCCTGTCGAAAAGATCAAGGAACTTTCAACCGGACTCAAGGATTTTTTGGGATCCGGACTTTCGCGCACCACCAAATCCGCCCTGCCCGCCACGCTTCGATCCACCGAAACACGAGGGTCCGCGCTCATGGCTGGCACCACAGCCCTGCCCGAACAATTGGCCCTTACCAAGGTTCGGGATATGCTCGGCCTGGCCGCTGGCGAAAACACGGAGTCCCGAAATGCCCATGGCAAAGCGATCGAAAAACTGGCTTCGGTCAGCACCATGGCCGATTCGCCCGAACGCCAAACCCTGATGGCCGTCCGCCACGAAATCGAGGAGCGGGCAGGGAAGGGGGATGCCGACGCCTCACGGGTGATGGTGGAGATACAGGAGAAAGAAAGCGCACCGATGGAGGCTCCAGTTGGCGCTCCAATGGGGGCTCCGATGGGTGCTCCAGTTGGGGCTCCGACTGGAGAGGCTCAGACCAATGTGACGGTCCAGTCGGACATCAAAATGGAGCCATCCTCCGCTAAAGCTTCGGAGACTAAACCTGTGGAGACCACGCAAACTAACAAGGCTGAATTGCTTGAGGATGAAGAATTGGAAGACGAAAAAATAAAATCAACAGACAAGGCAAAGGACGAAACTGAAGATCTGGAAACAAATAACAAGAGACGGAAAAAACCAACCGACCAAAATGAATAGCCGACTTTCCAAAATCATTGGCTACGGGCTTGGCGCCATCGGATCATTGATCCCGTTCGCCGCCTATGCCCAGGCGACCACCCAAACCGGCCTCGGCGAGGTCTCCACGTTCGGCGACTTTGTGTCGCTGGTTTGGAACTACGGCTCACAGGTGATCATCGCCCTGTCGGTTTTGTTTATCGTTATCGGAGCCTTCTTCTATGTCGGCTCCATGGGCAACGAGGAACGCATCGGCCAAGGCAAACAGATGATCTTTGGCTCGCTCATTGCCGTGGGCATTGTGATTTTCTCGGGCGTTTTGGTTCGCACCCTGCACTCGACCAGCGCCGGAACCACCGGGACCCTGGCCGATGTGCCCACCGTGATCCACAACGCCACCAATATCCTCGTGGGAACCATCGGCGCCTTCGCGGTGCTGATGATGGTGTACGCGGGCTTCCTCTATGTAACCGCCCAAGGGGAAACGGAAAAAATAACCAAGGCGACCTCGGCGCTTCGCTATTCAATCATCGGCTTGGTGGTCGGCGCCCTGGCGTACGTGATTGTGAACAATGTTGTTAATTATTTCCTTTAAGAATTTTTAAACTGAAAAACTGTCCGCCTAAGGCGGATTAAATAAACATACTAATTTTTAAATTCAAAACTTGTTTAAAAATTCAGATTTAAGATTTATTTTTCAGTTTATAAAATTTTCAGTTTAAAAATTCCCTATCAGTTATGAAAAAAATCCTTTCCCTCATCCTCGCGTCCATCGGGCTTCGGTTCGCCTATGCCCAAGACTTGATTCCGTGTCCCGACGGGACCATGGCCGACCCCTCGATTGGCTGTGTAACAATGCCTTCGAGCATCGCGGATTCCAACACCTCGGTATCGGATATCCTTCTGAAAGTCGCAAGCCTGACCCTGACGGGGGTGATCGCGATCGCAACCCTGACCTTTATCTATGGTGGCATTCGGTACGCCACAGCTGTTGGAGACGAGGAGAAGCTCCAAAAATCCAAGCGCCTGATCCTGTGGGGCGTGATTGGTCTAGTCGTTTCATTAACCGCCCGGCTCCTGATCGGCGGGGTCGGAAGCCTTCTCTCCTAAAATCATGCACGCTAAACCGCTCCAGCATACCACCCGCCACAACCTTGTACACCGTCGGGTTTAGCATTATCTAATTGAATATTAATTTGAGTATAACTAAATCACAAACATCATTTTCGTCTACCCGTTTTGAACCCAAATCCCTTGTGTAACATTTTTAATTTTGTATAATTTTTTTGAACATATGAAAAAGAACTTCCAAAAAATCTTGGCTCTTCTCTCGTTATCCTTGCTTTTTTCCCTTTTTGTTACATCTGTAACATTGGCGGCAGAATGCGATAAGGATGCCGATGGCTTCATTGTGATTCCGAATGCGACCATGCAATTGATCTCATCGGATATTCCTTATGACCAAAACGGGAACTACAGCACCGTCCAATGGCAGGATTACTTCAATATATATTCCCAAGGGCAAGACAAGCTGACCGATGATGAAAAGTGTGTCGGCCTCAATTTCAAGAAAGGCGCTGAGCCCAACAAATGCGACGACATCATGGTTGGGGCGAACAGCGGGGTCTACGATCCCTCCAAGGTCAACACTCCCGTTCGCGGCGCCCAAGTTAATCCCCAGGCCTTCGACGTGGCTGACAACGGTATCGACGAGAACTGCGACGGCAAGGATTCCACCCTCCTGGAGGGAACTGGTGCCAGCGGCGCAGGCAAGGACATTGGCGGGCTGGCCACCAAGGTCATGACCCTTCTCAGCCGCATTGTGGCGATCGTCTCGGTGCTGATCATGATTTGGGGAGGCGTGCTTTACGCCACCGCAGCAGGAGACGAGGCAAAGGTCTCGAAGGCACGCAAAGCGATCATCGGAGCAGTGATTGGACTGATTGTCGGGCTGTTGGCCCCGACTGTCGTGAACCTCATCGTCGTCAACCTGGCTTAATCTAAAACAAAAAACAAAAACACAAGAAAAAGGCCTGTCTCCCTTCTCGATGAAATGGCGGGCCTTTTTCATTTCACCCTCAATCCAAAATAGCTCCTTATTTTCAGCGCTATCTTATTGAGCGAACTTTCTTTGGGCTCAAGCCCCTTTCTCCATTGGGCAGCCTCCATGGCCTGATGGTAACCTGGCCTATCCCTAAAATTGTACTCATGCTCAAGAAAAAAATCGGCGCAGGCCCCGTTCATCTTCACCAAGTGGCTCAAAGTTTCGGCTAAGGTCAAAGGCCGTATGACCATGCAAAACTTTACGGCGCGCTCCATAACCAGAAGCGCGGGCTACTTCCTGATGGGACCGAGGTGCGTGACGTACCAGCGGT
>CAZURX010000035.1:0-3605 GCA_964623015.1 uncultured Candidatus Peribacteria bacterium | reverse complement strand
ATGATCGCCCTTTCAAAGTTTTCGATCCCGCAACGCTCAAATCTCATGCACGACTCCAAATAGTCCATGGCTGCCTCTTCCGAGGACTGGACGGCCGCAATCAGGTGGGGAGCGTCGTATTTTTTGCAAAAGTCGCTTTCGGCCTGATAAGCGCCAAAGTGGGCAAAAAGAACCCTACGCGAATCATCCGCCCCGACAACGCGGGGATGGTGATTCGAGCGGAAATGGCTTTGGGAGGGCTTTTCCTTCATAAAAGTGGAGTCGATTTTACCATGATCGTATTAGTTTGGCAATTCACCCCTCAATCTTATCCGTGATGGGTTTATTTTTCCCGCCAAAGGCGGATCAGCCATTGGTTGATGTATTTACGTATGTTTGTTTTCGCTCGTGCCGCGGGGCAGGGGGCTTTTCACCGCCGAAAAGCCCCCGGAAAAGGCGCCCGGGGGTTTATGATTCACTTCCCGCCGTTGCGCCTTGTCCCGGCGACGCAGTTCAGCATAAACCCCCCGGTCCCCCCGATGCCGAGAATCCGACGGATAAAGGTTAAATCTCAGCCAATCACACGCAGGATATGAAAGAACCACCACCCGCCCTTGGATGTACAACAATGTTTCAGGGGAAAAGGGGTCCGGGGAATATGACGGGCCCGACGCCGATGGGGGGCGTTTCGCTGAATTTCCGTTCATATTCCCCGGAGGGTTTTTGGATACTTTTTGGCCGCGCAAAAAGTATCGCCCGAGCGGCGAGCGGCACTTGGCGCAGCGGCGTCGGGAAAATGGGCGCATGCCGGGATGGAGGCGAAATCAGTGGGAATGGGCTGCCTATTTTCCGGCTTCCAACGCCTCGATTTCGTCGCGAAGCTCCGCGGCTTTCTCAAACTCAAGGTTTTCGGAGGCAATCTCCATCTGGTTCTTGAGCTCGCGGATGAGCCGCGGCAGCTCCTCCTTCGGCACCTTGTCCGGCGTGTATTTCTTCTCCATCTTGTGACCCGTTTCCTGAATATCGTGGATCTTCTTCACTATCGTCTGCGGGGTGATGCCATGCTTTTCGTTATAGGCCATCTGGATCTTGCGGCGGCGGTTGGTTTCGCCGATGGCGCCCTTCATGGCATCCGTCATGACATCCCCGTACATGATCACTTTGCCGTTCACGTTGCGGGCGGTGCGACCGATGGTCTGGATGAGCGCATCGCGCGAGCGGAGGAAGCCCTGCTTGTCGGCATCCAAAATCGCCACGAGCGACACCTCGGGCAAGTCAAGCCCCTCGCGGAGAAGGTTGATGCCCACCACGATGTCGATATCGCCCGTGCGGAGCTGGCGTAGGATCTCGATGCGCTCGAAGGTCTCGATCTCGGAGTGGAGGTAGCGCACCTTGAGATCGGCCTCCTGCAGGAAGTCGGTCAATTTTTCCGCGGACTTTTTGGTGAGCGTGGTGATGAGGACACGCTCTTTCCTCTCCAACACCTTTTGGATTTCGGCCAACAGGTCGTCAATCTGGTGCTCGGTGGGGCGAACCTCCACGGGCGGGTCGATCAAGCCCGTGGGGCGGATGATCTGCTCGACAATCGAGGTTTTGGGCGTGTGTTTGAACTCGTACGGGCCGGGAGTGGCCGAGGTGTACACGGCCTGGCGAATGTGCCCCTCGAATTCCTCGAACTTGAGTGGGCGGTTGTCGTGCGCGCTGGGCAAACGGAAGCCGTGCTCGATGAGCGTTTGCTTGCGTGAATAGTTGCCGTTGTGCATGCCGCCGATCTGCGGAATGGTGATGTGCGACTCGTCGATGATGATCAGGGAATCGTCGGGGAAATAATCAAGGAGCGTGGCGGGCTGTTCTCCGTGCTCGCGGTTGTTCATGTAACGGATGTAGTTTTCGATCCCCGAGCAATAACCGGTTTCAAGGAGCATGGTGATGTCGTACTCGGTGCGCGTCTTGATGCGCTCGGCCTCCACGATCTTGCCCATGCCAAGGAGCTGTTTGTGGCGAATTTCGAGATCCGCGCGGATGCCGACCACGGCCTTCTCGATGGCCTCACGCGTGGTGACATTGTGCTTGGCCGGGAAAATTTTGACCTCCTTGAGGTCGCGGATCACCTCGCCCGTGAACGAATCGCACTCCTGAATGCCATCCAGCTCGTCGCCAAAAAAATCGAGACGGATCATGTTGTCCGAGCTGGGCGGAAGCACCTCGATGGTGTCGCCCAGCACATGGAACATGCTGTTCTTGAACTCCAGATGCGAACGATGGTATTGCAGATCCGTGAACTTGCGGAGCAGCTTGTCGCGCTTGATGATATCCCCCACCTTGAGTTCGATGGCCAATCCCTCGTAGCTACTGACATCGCCCAAGCCATAGATGGCGGACACCGAGGCCACGATGAGCACATCCTTGCGGGTGAGCAGGTTGTGCGTGGCGGCGTGGCGGAATTTGTCGATCTCCTCGTTGATGGAGGCGTCCTTCTCTATATAGGTATCCGTGGCGGGCAGATACGCCTCGGGCTGGTAGTAATCGTAGTAGCTGACGAAATAGGACACGGCGTTGTCCGGACAAAAGTCGCGGAACTCGGAGTACAGCTGGGCCGCGAGGGTCTTGTTGTGAGAAAGAACCAAGGTCGGCTTTTGGACCTGCTGGATCACATTGGCGAGCGTGAAGGTCTTGCCCGAGCCCGTGACCCCCAAAAGCGTCTGGTGCTTTTGGCCCTTCTTGATGCCCTTGACCAGGTCCTCGATCGCCTTGGGCTGGTCGCCCGAAGGAGTCATTGATGATTTGAGGTTGAAATCCATAATAAAACCAATTGGGGCTCCTATTGGGGCTCCTATCGGAACACCCACAGGGGCACCAACAGGAATCTCAATAGGGAACAATATCAAATTCTTCGTTCCGGGGAAAGGGGAGAGGGGCCGTGGGTTATTTTTTTCTTTCCCTCCAGCAGGTCTCGGCAGGCGTTGCGGACATCCTTTTCGGAGAACAAAACGCCTCGCAAAATATCGCCAATCCAAGTTCGCGCGTCCTTTCCCTTTAGGCCCGCACGGGACAATCGCCGATTGATTTCTTTTGCGGAAAGCCCCCTGCCAAGCTCTACGGAAAGCCGCTCGGCCCAAACCTCTGATGTGGCCAAGTTTTTTTTCATCTGGTTCAAAAAGTATGTTTTTTGGCCTTAAGACAAACAGGCCTATCCAGCCTGGTTGTTGATTTTTTTCTTTGAACCTGTCTGTTCGGCAATCTCGCTACCCCTGTGATGAGACCTGCGATACGTCTCTCCCTCCCTCAAACTAATTCCTAGCCTTGTAGCCTCTTCTATCGCCTCACGAGAGGCTCTTTTTCCTGGCGCAAGCTTCATGGGGTGACCTGCGACACCATGGTAAACGGTGATCCTTCTCTCAGGGCCATTACCACCCCCAACGCCTCCCCCTGAAGGGATTGAAATCACTGAGGTATGTGGCTCCAAACGAATATCAAAAGACCCCCTAGAATGAGACTCACCAGCCCCTCCTTGTCGAGGAACAGAATCGGGCCGCACTAAGACATCGTAGGCATACTGCAATATATAATGACGCAAGTTCTGTATTGCCTTGGGCGTAGTCCAAAAAGGATCTATTCTTCCGTAT
>CAZURX010000034.1:8502-8887 GCA_964623015.1 uncultured Candidatus Peribacteria bacterium | reverse complement strand
ATCTTCTGTTAGTATGCATCTATCATTAATTTGCAATCCAAAAAATGCTTAAAAAAATCATCCTCGTTTCCACCCTTATCCTCACGTTCATACCAGCCTCGTTTGCGACCACCTACGACTTCTTAGCCATGAACCCCACCGTGAAGGTGACGAGTTACAAAAAACTGTACACGGGGCAAGTTTCCGCCTATGGCTCGGGCTCGGCGACCGTTCTCACACCCGACGGGATTATTCTGACCAACCGCCATGTGATTTTCGACGAGGAGGAATTCAAGCCCCTCGATGCCTTTGAGGTGTGCCTCTCTTTCGAGGGGGTCGAGGACCCGGTCTGCGACACCACGGCCCATTTGATCGGCCATGACAAGGATCTGGATGTCGCCTTGCT
>CAZURX010000034.1:0-8492 GCA_964623015.1 uncultured Candidatus Peribacteria bacterium | reverse complement strand
CACAAGACGTATTCGGACAACCGATTTTGACCCTTAAATATTTGGATTGGCAAACATCTGCCAGCCCCAAGGCGCAAGACAAGGTGCGGGTGGTCGGGTATCCGGCCAGCGGGGGGGAAACCATCACCACCACGCAGGGGCAGGTCAGCGGATCGGAGACCCAAAACGGCTACCGCTATTTCAAAACCGACACGGATTTCGACCACGGCAGCTCTGGCGGAACCGTGTACGACGCGAACGGAAATTTCATCGGTGTCCCGACCTACATCCGCAGCTACGCGGAGAACGTGGGATATTTTCTGGACCTGAAGGAGGCCCAACCGTGGATCCAAAAAAACATCGGCAAGGCGCCCCAAATCAATGCTGAGGCCAATGGGTTTTTGATCCGCGAATTGGCGCGGCTTTCCAAGGCCAATGAAACGCTGAGCTACACCCAGGATCGATATCCTTTTCTGAGCCTCACTCTACCCACGGGCTGGAAGTTTTTGGAGATCGACGACGATGGCCTTTTCGCCAGCCAAAAGAATGTGTCCGACCCGGTTCGCCTCAGCGTCAGCACCAATCCCTACCAATATGAAGTGGACGACGCCTACATGAAACGATTGGACGAGGAACTTTCGAAGATCAAGAAAAGCTATCCGGACTACAAAAAGGAAACCCTAACCTTTGCCGGGCAGGAGGCCTGGAAAATCAGCTACACCGGCTACAGCCAACGAAGCGTCACCCGCTATATTCCGTTCGGCTATTCGCTGGTGTCCCTTTCCACCGCGATCAGCGTGGACGAGGCCGCGGCCCAGGAGAAGGCGCTCCAGCCCGTGCTGGATTCCATTCGATTCACCCAGCCGAAAAAGACCGACCCCTTATTGAGCCCCACGATTCGATTCGAAAGCCCGGCTTTCTCACTCACCGCGGCCGAAGGATGGCGGTTCCAAAAAAACCCAGGGAAAAACCCGCCGGACCTACTGGCCGAGGCGGTCCAGCAGGGCAATTTCGACGGCAGCCTTTCCCTTTACTACTCCCCGATCCGAAAGGACGAACGAGCGCTTTCCGATGCGGACCGCCTGAAGGAAAAAACGAAAAACCTAGGGCGCAACAAGCTGGTCACCAAAAACGACCAGGTGATTTTGGGCGGACTTCCCGGTTTCCTTTACGCCTATGAATACGAAGGCGAGAAATACCAGGAAATGAAAAAGCATTTCGTCCTGATCGTGCGGGACGGCACGAACGAATTCGACTTGGAATACGACGACCTGACCGAGCATTTTGACGCGAATCTGCCCGCGCTCCAGCAGATGCTCGACTCGTTCACCTTCAACGGAGAAACAACCCAAGATAGTTCGCTGCACGAATACGGAAGCCTCGGGTTCACGTTTGCCGACATCCAATACCACTCCTACGCTTCGGCCATCAGCGACTTGGCGGACAAGGGCCTTATTTACGGAGACAAAAATGGAAACTTCAAACCCGAGGCGCCCATGACGCGCGCCGAGGCGCTGAAGCTAATTTTGGAAAGCAAAAACCATCTCGAAAACGAGAAGGGGTCGGGCAAGGCCGTGGATTTCAAGGCCTACGTCGGCAAAACCAAACTCCCGCTCAAGGACATTCGGCCCACGGATGCCTTAGCCCCCTACGCGCGCTACGCGCTCGAGAAAAAAATCATGCAGGGGTTTGGCGACAAGACTTTCCGGCCAAACAAAACCCTCACCTTGGCCGAGGCGCTCAAAATCCTCTTCAACGTTTTCGAGATTCCCGTGTGGAAAGGCGACACCGACCCCTGGACAAAGAAATACATGGACAAGGGGTTCGAGCTCGGCCTGATGCCCTATGGCATGCGCGACCCGAACCAAGCCCTCACCCGCGCGGAGACGGCCTTCTTGATCAATCGGGTCTACAAAAACGCGGACAACGAGTTTTTGTTCAATTATTAACTGTGATTGCACTGTGATTACAATGATTACGGTGATCCACACGATTGTGACAAGTGATGTTTGATCCCCCCAACACAATCAGTCGATTAGCAAAAAGCCGAATATCAACTCATCAGTCGTCAAACTATTGACAATATATAATCATTATTCTATATTAAAAAACCATAACCCCCTCCCAATGCCCCCAAAAAGACGTTTTTACGAATCCGATGATTTCGAAGTTGTCGATCCGCCCAAGTCAAAAAAAACACAAGCCGACCACCCCCTTTCGGATGACCGCGAGTCCATTAGGGTTAACCTGAACTGGGCCTATTACGAAGCCCAATATAAGGATTTCAACGATCGGCTGGAGGCCATCCATCTCGAATTCGAAAAAATCCTAGAGGACCTTGACAGCAACCAAAACCGAATCCCCAGACAAAAAACAATTGTCGAATTCGGCGACAGGATAGACAAGGCCAAATCATGCTTGGCGCTTGTGAAACAACAGGAAAAAAACCTTTGGTTCTTCCTGAATCTGGATCCCCTCAGAATTCCAGGAGCCCTATTCAATCTGGAACTCATCAAAAACCTTGCGGACATCCGAGAAAAATTGTTTGAAATTTTTTCCCACCAATCCATCGCCCCCCTGCAGAAAAAAAACAATAAATTGATCTCAAAAGATATCGCAAGCCTGATGAAAAAATGCGAAAAGAAGCTCAAAGCCCTAACCCATCTGCAAAAGAAGCAGGTCCCAGAAACATCGGACCATTTGCCGTTGCCAACCCAAAGGGGATCCCTTCGAAAACGAGGCGATGAAGTCTCTTTGGAAGAGATGGACGATTAGCCCAAATCAGCCATCAGCGACTATTTGCCGCCCCCTGATTGCCGATCGCTGCTTCGGCATGAGACTTTTCATGGTAAAATAAACTGCGATTCCAAATGATTCACACGATAATCGCAACCCCCACCGCCACCTCAATCAAGAGCCAACCTAGACCATGATGATAATTCCCATGGTGATTGCCGTGATTGAAATTGAAAATTGGAAACTTGAAATTTCAATGTAAAATCTGAGATGAATAAATAGACACACCCACGCCAATGTGCCACAGGACAGTTTCTATTCGCTTGACGCCATGACCCAATGAACAAAGACCTCGTTCGGCTCAAAATCCTCCAGATCGCCGTGGACGGACTGCTGGTCCTAGCGGCCTTTGTCGCCTCCTATTTCCTGAGGGTCGGATTTTTGTTCTCCACGGACTTCCCCTTCGACAAATACATGGTGGTCGCCGGGCTCACCACCCCGATCACGCTGGTGTTCATGTTTTTCGCCCGAGCCTACAAGCTGACCCAGCAGGTCCACACCCTGCGCCACATGCAACGCATCGCCTTCGTGGCCATCGAGAACGTGGCCGTGTTCATGGTGTTCTACTATTTCGCCTATCGACACTTTTTCTCGCGGATGATTCTGGTGTACATCTTTCTCCTCACCTTCCTGTTCGTGTACCTGTGGCATCGGGTGTTCCGATGGATCCTGCAAAAAAGCTCGGAGCGCGAGATCGGCGTTTACCGCACTCTTGTCATTGGCGCGAACCGCCCCGCCGAGGAGCTGATCAAGCAACTGATCCGAACCAAATCCCACATCAAGCCCGTGGCCATCATCGATGCCTCCGGCACAGGCAAAACAATCATCGCGGGGGTTCCCGTGGTGGGCAAGATGGACCTATTCGAACGCGCCATTGCGCAATACCAGATCGACCACATTTTGCAGACCGACCATTTGGAGCAGACGCTCAACATCATCAACTACGCCCTGAGCAACAACCTGAAATACATCATGCCTCCGGAACTGCTCGGCATCTTCCAGGGCCACCAGACGCTTGAGGAAATCGAGGGGCGACCGTTCCTGAAAATCCATCGGACCAAGCAGTGGTGGAACGAGATATGGTAAACCCCACCCCCCAAAGCCTAATAACTAGGCTCTAAACCCCTATTCATCCTTCGCAATGTTGCTACGGAGAATGGAAACAGGGCCTAGGGCCCAAAACCCAGAAACCAAACCGGCCAAACAAAGCCCCATTCATCGTTATTAAAAATTAGTATCTGTTTGCGCTTTGGAATTTACAGTTTGGACCCTGGATTTTGTTTAGATTTTAGTGCCTAGAATTTAGGATTTTAGATTTTATTATGAAGTGTGTCATATTGGCTGGCGGCTTTGCGACTCGCCTCTGGCCCCTCAGCGAAAACAAGGCGAAACCCCTGCTTCACCTGAAAGATAGGCCGATCCTTTCGCCTATCGTGGACGGGCTTCCGTATGATTTGGAGATCATCATTTCCACCAATGCGATCTTTGAGCAGGACTTTCTAGCCTGGGCCAAGCACCGGCCCGACCGCAAGATCCGCGTGTTCGTGGAGGACTCCATGGAAAATGAATCCAAGAAAGGGGCGCTTGGCGCGGTGGCGCTTGCCATCCGAAAAGAAAGGATCGATGAAGACCTTTTGCTCATCGCAGGGGACAATTATTTCGGATTTCGGCTCACGGACTTCTTGGCCGCTTTCACGGGCCACCCCATTTTGGCGGCGTATGACATCGGCAGTTTGGAGGCCGCGAAAAAGTTCGGCGTGGTTGTAACAAAAGATGGACATGTTGTCGAATTCCAAGAGAAGCCACGAGAGCCCAAAAGCACCCTGGTGAGCACGGGTTGTTACGTGTTTCCGAAGCGGAACCTCGTTGACATCGCGGAATACGCGCAAACGCACAAAGACAACCTTGGCGGAATCTTCGAACATCTATTGACCAAGGGCGCGACCATTGACGTTTTCACCTTCCGTGAGCCGTGGTACGACATCGGCTCGTTCGAAGGCTACCTTAAGGCCAACCGCGAGCTCATCGGCGACCAGGTGATCGAAAAGGGAATGGTGACGAAAACAGGGAAAAATGAATTCAGGGGCGGTGTGTATTTGGGCGAAAATTCGATCATCGAGGACTCCGTGATCGAGAATTCGGTGATCCTCAAAAACTGCGTCATCAAAAACTGCGTGATCCGCAACTGTATCGTGGACGAGAGGTGCGCGCTTTCGGGGATCGATTTGAGCCGGCAGATGATTAGGCAAGGAAGCATCATAACGAAATAAATCCGATCTCGGATCCAGTCCGGGACGAATCTTCGAAATTCGAAAAAAATCTAAATCCGAATATCGAATTCCTAAATCAAGATGCCTGATGGTATCGTTATGGACAATTCCCTTTTTGTCTATTTTTTGTTGCGCCTCAAGAGTGATTGTTACATCAAATTGATGACTGTAACATGATTTTGTTACATCTCTCGAAATCAATTGACCCCTGCAGATTGAGAATGATAAGATAAGACCAATAGAAAAATAAAATATCATCATGAAATCTTTTTCGAGCAAAACCTCCTATTACGTTTTGGCTTTGGCTTTAGCCGTAACCCTCGCCCTGGTCGACCAGGTGTGGCATACAAGCTTGCCGACTCGCGCGGCCTCGGAAACGGTGACCTGCACCGGCGACTCGGCTTCCCCCACGGCGGTGGACGAAGCGAGTTTGGCGGGGGACGACGTGACGTTCGCCGACGGAAACGAGACTGGCGATGGCTGGTGTATTCTGGATAACCCCCTTAGCGCCGCCTCAGTGGCTATCAACAGCGGTGTGCGTGTTACCCATGTCTCCCAGGATTCGGATGGATTGAACATCACAACCACGGGCGACTTCACGATCAACTCAGGAGGCTTTATCGATGCCAGCGCCAAGGGTTGTGGCCCGAGCAACGGCCACGGCTACGGGCCCGACGCCTCCAATATTTGCACCTACCAAACCGGACAGGGGGCGGGTATTCAGTATTACCATGGCAGCGGTGGATCTTATGGGGGCAGGGGCGGAAGGAACGACAATGGCGAGCGCTCCGCTATTTTCGGCGATTCCACCACCCCCCAGTTCTTCGGGGCATCAGGGGCAGGTGGAACCGTGTATTGTGTTAACTGCGGGGGGCGGGGGGGCGGCATGGTTTACCTTGACGTGGGGGGGACCCTGACCCTCAATGGAACCATCGCCGGCAACGGAGGGTCCGGTTCGACCAGCACTTACAATGGAGGAGGCGGTTCCGGAGGGTCGATCTATGTGGTCGCTGACACCATCGCGGGGACCTCGGGCCTTTTCCAGGCTTTGGGCGGCGGGGCTGGAAGCAATGCCGGGGGAGGGGGAGGGGGCATCATCTCGGTCACTTACGATTCGGCCACTTTCTCGTTCGACAGCAGTGATTTCGGTGTGGCCGGAGGAACGAGTTCCAGCGGAGGAGACTACAATGGCAGTGTGGGCGCGGTCTATGTCAAAAACACCACGGGCAATGCGGTGACCGCCTACCATGGCTTCCATTTTGACGACACAGATTTTAATGTGGGGAGCTGGACTTTCGATTCGAGCGTCGGCCAGATGTACTGTCTTTCCTCGGTGGCCACCCCTTCGATCACGGTGCCCTCCATCACTTGGCGAGGCAACCTTGACTGCAATAGCTACGCCACCTCCTCCTTGTCCAGTTTTTCGGTGGTGTCGAGCGGGACGGTCGCCTTTGACGCGTTTACCCTCAACCAGAGACCTACTACCTTTTTCAATATTTCAGGTGGGGCAGCCGTGAATTTTACCAACAACTCCTCCCTGGGAGCCAATGTGAACTGGTCGGATGTGGCGAGCGTCTCCGTCGCCAGCGGCTCAGAGATCAATGCCAGCGCCAAGGGGTGTTGGACCTATGTGGGTGGCTGGTCCTACCACGACAACGGATCCAATATTTGTGTCCAGGCCACGAACAACACCCGTGGCGGCGCCTATGGTGATAACTATGGTGGTGGCGGTGGAGGGCACGGAGGGGCGGGCGGCGGCGGAGGCTTTGGGCAACCCGGTGGCGCCTCGGGCTATGATAGTGTCACCAATCCTCAGCTTTTCGGCGCGGGTGGCGCCGGCCGAGGCTGGGCGGGCAATTACGGTGGCGGCGTGGTGAAGATCAGCACTTCCGGCGCTCTTTCATTGGGAGGCTCAATCAAGGCCAATGGAGGTGGAAGCGGAAGCGGTGACGGACAAGGCGGAGGCGCAGGCGGAACAGTGAATCTTTCGGTTGGTTCCCTTTCGGGCTCAGGGGCGATCTCAGTCAATGGCGGACCGGGATCCTGTTACAGTTACGGCTGTGGCGGCGGTGGCGGAGGCTTGGCGGTTTACAAATATTCCGCCTCGACCTTTTCCGGAACCTGCACGGCTACGCTAGGCTCAGGGGCTTCTGGAAACGGATCGGCTGGCACCTGCACCGCAGTTCAACTTCCAGTCGTCTCAAATTTTCCAACTTCCAGCGGCTCCACGGATTTCGGCGCGGTCTCGGACCTCACCGCCGTACCCTCAATGAAATTGGCAAACACCAGTGGTTACATCCAATGGACCGGCAATGTGAACGCCAGCACCGCCAACAACTACGACACGGACGTGAAAATCGGAAGCGGGTATGTCTCCATCAACGCCGCCAGCGTGCACGCCAGCATGGATGCCGCGGCGCAGGTGCGCTTGGCCGTGAACACCTGCGACAACCTGACGCTCTACTACGCCAGCGGCTTCCGCTCCAGCCTGTCGGACGTGAAGTCCAACGGCCAGGAGTGCGACGGCGCCACCACGCCCGCCTGCACGAACATCTCGTGCGCTGGCAATGTCGTGACCTTCGACGTGCCCCACTTCGACAGCTACGGGGCCGAGGGCGTCACCACCGTGGGCGTCTCCACCACCCTGGGCATCGACAACGTGGCGCCCGCGGTCTCGGCCGCCACGGACAACGGGTCGGACGGGACGACCCCCACCAACGAGGGCTCCAATGTGACCTTCACGGTCAGCGCCTCGGATTCCAACGGGGACTCGATGTACATCGCCATCTGCAAGACCAACAGCGTGGCGGCCGGGGCCAACGCGGCGCCGACCTGCCCGGGCGGGGCCTGGTACGTGGACACCAGCGAGCGGGCCACCCCGATCGTGGATGCGAGCGTGACCACTTCCACCACAGGACTTGCCGGCGAAAGCTACGATTGGTACGCCTTTGCCTGCGACAAAGTGGTGGGCTACGACGACCCGCCGACCAACTCGATCCCTGCGGCGAAATGCTCGCCCATGCTGAACACGGACTCGCCGTTCAACGTGAACCACGCGCCAGCGCTGGGGACGGTGAAGATCGGGCCGGTGTGCGACTCCACCGCAAGCGTGGATCCGGGGAACGCGAGGAGCGCGAAGGTGATTACCGCAATAGGCAGCGGCAATGAATATGCCTACTCTGTCACCATCCAGTCTGACAACAAAACTGTCCTTGCCGGATATGGCTCAAACGGGAGCAATGACGACTTTATGGTGGCCCGCTACAATATCGATGGTTCGCTAGACACCGATTTCAGTGCTGACGGAAAGGTTATTACCCCGATAGGATCTGGCCACGACAGAGCAGAGGCTGTTTCCGTTCAGGCTGACGGCAAGATCGTGGTGGCGGGGGGCAGCAACAATGGCTCCAACGACGATTTTGCCCTCATCCGCTACAACACCGACGG
>CAZURX010000033.1:0-9038 GCA_964623015.1 uncultured Candidatus Peribacteria bacterium | reverse complement strand
AGCGAGGCTCCGCCGCCGGTGGAGACGAGCGTCATCTTCTTGTCCACGCCGAGCGCGGCCGCGGCCGAGGCGCTATCCCCTCCTCCAACAATCGTTAAACCTTTGTTGGCTGCGATGGCCTTGCCGATGGACGCGGTGCCCTTGGCGAATTTTTTCATTTCAAAAACGCCGATGGGGCCAAACCATAATACCGTCTTGGCCTTCTTGATGCGAGCCACATAATCTTTGGCGGTCTTGGGGCCAAGGTCGAGGGCCATCCAGCCCGCAGGGACCTTTTTAACGTCCACGGTTTTGGCCTTGGCCGTTTCCGCGAACTTGTCCGCCACCACGCAGTCAACGGGCAGAATGATATTCTTTGCCTTGAGCACCTTCTTCACCACATCTTTCATCTCCTCCAACCCTTCGTCGTCGATCTTGCTGGCACCCATGTCGAGGCCTTTGGACTTGAGCAGGGTGAAAGCCAGCGCGCCGGCCACGAGGACGGAGTCGGCCATCTTCATCAGATTGGCGATGGCGCCCAGCTTGTCAGCCTTCAGACCGCCGATGACCGCCACCATGGGATGCTTGGGGTTCTTGAGCGCGGCAAGCAAGGCCGTCGCCTCCTTTTCGACCCCAAAACCCGCAAATCCGGGAATATGCTTGGGCACCTCGGTCATGCTGGCGTGGGCGCGATGGGAATTGCTGAACGCGTCGTTGACGTAGATATCAGCCAGACTCGCGAGCAGTTTGCCGAAAGCGGCTTTCTCCTTGTCATCTTTGCTCTTCTCGCCAGGGTTGAAGCGAAGGTTTTCCAAAAGAACGATCATATCCTTGGGCATCACCTTCTCTCCCCAGCCATCGACCTTTTTAACCGGTTTTCCGATCAGCTCGGAGAGGCGGGCTGCGATCTTGTCGGTTTTCAGATTCGGCTCGTTGTTCTTGGGCCGACCCACATGACTCATCAAAATGACCTGCTTGGGGTTTTGTTTCAGGATGAAATCGAGCGTAGGCAGGGCGAACTTGATGCGTTTGTCGTTCTTCACATTCCCCTTGTCGTCCAACGGCACGTTGAAATCCACGCGGATGATCACCTTTTTGCCCGTGAGCTTGGGGGCGTCTTTGAGGGTGCGGAGTTTCATATTGGTTTGATTACAAATTGCGAATTGATTTTAGTCCAAAAAATGCCGAGAGACAAAGGGATTTCTGCTTGACTATATTATTGTCATTCCGACCGAAGTGGAGGAATGAACAAATTATTTGCACAAAAGATGAATAAAAAAATTATTCAATAAACCTTTTTCATCACTTTTTACCATAACCCTTAATGTCATTCCCGCGAAGGCGGAAATCTACCAGCTCTCTATCACAGGCATATTTAAATAGTAGATTCCCTTCTGCAAGGGAATGACAAAGGGGGGCATGGGTAAGAAGCGCCGCGGGAGTCCGGAAGGGGCTGCGACCGCGGACGCTTCTGACTATTCAGGCTTATGTCCCCACTCTATGGCGGAAACAAAAAGCCAACGGTGAAACTACTTTCGAATGACTGCAAAGCGACACTCGTCCCTATCCCATTCGCCTTCGCTAGGCCAGTAATGGGGCAAGATCAGCTTACGCTCAGGAGGAAGATCCTCCTCGGCCGGAAACCAGTCCAGGGCTGGTATTCGGATTTGCCCAGTAGGGATCCTGAGCCGGGTTCCAAGGGCAAAGATCAAACAACTGTATTGAGGACAGGGATGCTGCGCGACCAGGGCGAGCAATTCCGGCAGTGTCGCCGGACGAAGTCCCCTTCGATTGAACTCGGCCAAAACCCTGTTGTCCGCGGCATCGTGTCCGATTTGAGCAAGGAGGATTTCAACCCTCTCGATGCCTCGAGCGTGATCATGCTGGAAGTTTTCGGGGGTGTAGCCGTAATCCACCTCATCGTACTTTCCGGCGACAATCATTTGCCTCAGCCTGAGGCTATAGTCGACGGTTACTTCGAATAGCCCTGACGTCATAATGCGAAGAGACCGAGGCATACATTTCCCTTTTCCTTTCCAGGCCCTTGGATCCTAAGCCCTCACATGATTGAGAGGCTCATGACCGTGTTTTCGAAAGTGGTTTCAAAGAACGGATGCCAATCAACACACTAAGGCGTAGATTGACAATAATTATATTATATATTATTATATAAAAAGTCAAGAAATTTCAAGAACCTGCCAAAATGAAGACCCTAGCCCCTGAGACAAGCTCAGGGTGACAAAAAAAGGTAGGAATGACAAACGGAGGCCTACCGCTTTTGCTCCACCCCGGTCACCGTAAACGTTTTGTTCCCCACACACTCATTGCCGATCCAGATTTCGGTGGAGTAAACGCCCGGCATGCGGAATTCACGGTTCACGAAGTTGGCGTTCAGCACCGCGAGGCCGGCGCCCTGAGATTTGAGGCCGAAATCCGCCTTGCCGAACTCAGTGCCGTCGGGGTTCAGGATCACGATTCGGGCTGGATAATCTTTCTTCACCGGATCGGAAAAACGGACCGAGGACACCACGGTGAATTTGGGAAACGAGGCGGGAAACACGTTGAAATTAAAATTCTCGAACATCCCGATCAGGCTCAACTTCCCCGTCATGTCGATGAGGGAGTTTTCGCAGAGGTGGATGAATTCTAATGTGGTTTTCTTCATAGATTTCGAATAGTGGGCTAAGACTTCGAATCGTGGCTAGGATCGTGGCTAGAATTGTGGATGATACAAATTTCCATTTAAACGCGACTATGCTAGCCACTATTCCAGCCACCATCCGACTCCTTATTTCTTCTCAGTTATATCCGCCAATCCCCGTCTCACATCCCAATCGTCCAAATTCAGGTCGCTATGGAGCTTGAGCATGGGGAATTTCTTGCGGAAGGCCGCGGTCATTTGGTGCGCGATCTTGCGGAGGGTCGGGTGGACGGTGCGATTGCTACGTAGCTCCGTGACATAGACCGCGGCGGGCAGGCCATAGGTGACGCGGCAGGGCACCTGGAAGCCCATGGCGATGTAATACTGCAGATTCTCCGGCGTGGTCTTCAGGTGGCTGATGGCCTTGACCTGCTTTTCGATGAGCGCGTGGGCATCGGCGAGAACGGCGCCGGGCAATTGGTCGAGGTACCATGGCTCGAAGCCCAGCTTGGTGGTGAGCAGGGGCATGCGGCAGACTCCGTTGCGATGCCTTTGAATATCGCGGAACGACCCAAAATCGAGGCGAAAGTCGAACGTCGCCTGGCCCAGCTCGGTGAGGAAGTGGGGCAAACCGATGCGGGGCGGACGCTTCTCCAGCAAAGCCGCGTATTTTTTGAGCTCGCTTTTCTTCACCGTGGTCCTGAACGCGAAAGTCGAAGCCTTTCTGGGCTCAAAATAGTTGAAGTTCCGAACGGCGAAGCATCGGTAATCCTCCTGATCCTGCAGGAGCGCGTGGCTGAAGCTGTGCGCGTATTTTTCCTTGAGCTTGGCCAGCATCTCCTCGGCGACCTCGCGGGTCTCGGCCAACGGATGATGGCGCAGGAGCGCCAACTTATCCCATGCCTGTCGGAGGTTTGTGTGCCAGCTGAGCTGGGTGGTGATTCCCGCGGGCAAAAACCCGCGCATAATATCGAAGCACCGGGCCTTGATGGCCTTGTCGTACACTTTTTCGTCCTCCTCGGGCCCCGTCGCTCCGCGAGCGACCGAGGCGGGCTTGCGGGGATATTTTTCCCTCAAGTGGGCCTGCACCTTTTCCTGGTTTCCGATGTAGAACGCCATCCAGTCGTCGAGAATCTTTTTGGACTCCTGCCGTCCCACCGGATCCACAATGGCCTGCTTGGACATGTCGATGTAGCGGGTGCTCGTTTCCTGCCCCGAATACAGCGGCCAATCCTGGATCGCCTTGTCGGCCAACATGCTGATGCCTTCGATGAAAAGCGTGGTGGAGCCGCAGTCCGCGATGCTCATGTGGCCGTAGCCCACGTAAAACCGCTCCATGAAATTGCCGGAGCCCGTGGCCTTCACCTTCTCGGCGTGGATCTCCACGCTCTGGGGGCTGCGCGAGTAGAGCGCCTGCATCATGGCGATGTCCTGAGGCTTGAATTCGTCGTAGAGAAATACTTTGCGCATGGCATTTCGATTATCAAATTAGGCTTTCCCGATTCTAACCCAAAAATACCCATTCACAAAATCGCCACGCTAAATATTATTTGCATCGCGCAAAAATCTGCTTTAAAATCTCACCGTTATAAAAAGTGGCTCGGTAGCTCAGTGGTAGAGCGAAGGACTGAAAATCCTTGCGTCGGTGGTTCAATCCCGCCCCGAGCCACCACTTATAATAACGTGGAAACCGCTTCGGTTTCCCCGTCCTTTCCCGCTCAAGGTCTCACCCTCGGTTTCTCGCCTAGCTTCGCGAGCTTTTCGTGGGGCCCACAAGACCCACTTCAACTCCTCGCTACGCCTGCTCGCAACCTCGGGCTCGTCTTGGGGCTGGTGGTTCAATTCCGCCCCGAGCCACCACTTTAACAACAAGAAGCGCGATCCGATTCAAAAGGAGCGCGTTTTTTAGCAAGACACTGTTTGCCCTCATCCGCGCCCATCACTATACTGAGGGCTGTTTGGCCTTCCTAATCAATCCATTATGAAGCAATTCCTTCGCGCGCTCATCCCCTCCCTTTTTCTGACCCTGGTGGCCCTTGCGCCTCACGCCCATGCCCAGGAGTATTTTGTGATCGACGACTTCACGAGCGACATCGAGATCCACCAGGATGCTAGCCTCACGGTCACCGAGACCATCGCGGTCACATTTTCGGAGCCAAGGCATGGGATTTTCCGCGACATCCGAAGGCAGGATGGAATGGAGATCAACATCAACAGCATCACCGATGAAAACGGGGCGCCGATCAATTATTACGTGGAATATTGGGGCGGAGGGCCTCGATTCCGGATCGGGAATGCCAATGTGACGGTGAGCGGAAAGCAAACCTATGTGATCTCCTACACGGCAAAGGGAGCCATGACGTTCTTCGACGACCACGACGAGCTGTATTGGAATGCCACGGGCAACGAATGGCCCGTTTCCATCGCCAAGGCCAAAGCCGTGGTGACGGTGCCGGACACCGCGAAAAGCAAGCCCGTCCGCCTGAAATGCTACACGGGACCCCAGGGAAGCAAGGATGAGGATTGCCAGTACGAGATCGACCCCACCGGAACCCGGGCGACTCTTGCCGCCAACGACCTTCTGAACGTGAGAAGCGGCCTAACGGTCGTGATCGGGCTCCCGCCCAACAGCGTGACCCGGCCGACCCAGCTTTCCGTGACCAGCAACGTGGAAAAAGCCACCGTCCTCTTAAACGGCATGATGGCCTGCAAAACCAACTGCACCATCAACCCGCTGGACCCAGGGACCTACACCGTCACCGTCAAAAAATTCGGCTATGGATCCCCAAAGCCCAGAACCATTGCCCTTCAATCCAACCAAGCCACAACTGAAAACTTCGAATTGCGGGTCGCCTGGTGGTATTTCCCAGCACTTTTCCTCTTATGGGCCCTGCTCGGCCTCATCGCCATCGAACCGATCCTTACCTTTTGGAAAACAGGACGTGACGCCCGAGGAAGGGGGGTTATCGTTCCCCAATACGATCCGCCGGACAAAATGATCCCCGCGGAAATGGGCACGCTGGTCGACGAGCGCGCGGACCTCAGGGACCTTTCCTCCACCATTGTGGATTTGGCGGTCCGCGGCTATTTGCAGATCAAGGTTTTGCCCAAGGCGCTGGGACTTGTCTTCAAGGAGGACGACTACGAGCTGATCCGCCTCGACAAGCCAAAACCGGGCGATCCCGGGCTTTCGAAATTCGAGAAAGACTATGTGGATGCCATATTCGGAGGCGGAACCTCGAAAAAAATCTCCAAACTCAAAGACCGCTTTTACACCGAACTTCCCGGACTGAAAACTTCCCTTTACCAAGGACTCACAAACAAGGGCTATTTCGCCTCTTCCCCAAATAATGTACGCGGGGTCTATTTCGGGAAAGGATTTTTGACCCTTTTCGTGTTTGGCATCTTGGTGCAATTTCTCGCCACTTTTGACAACCTCTCGATCCAACTCATGGGCTACCCCCTTCTAATGAACGGCCTTTTGACTTTGGCCCTCGCCTATTTCATGCCCCGGAAAACCGCCAAGGGCACCGAAGCCTACGAGCACATTCTCGGATTCAAGATGTACCTTTCCATCGCGGAAAAGGATCGCCTGAAATGGCAGGAGAAGGAAAACATCTTCTACGAATGCCTCCCTTATGCCATGACGCTTGGCATCGCGGACAAATGGAGCAAGGCGTTCAAGGACACCTTTGCCGAACCGCCGAGCTGGTATGTGGGCGGCACAGGCCCCTTCCGACCCGTAGCCTTCACCCACGACCTTGGCAAATTCTCCAGCCACTTGGGCACGGTGATGGCCTCCAGCCCCAAAGGCCAAAGCAGCGGCGGCTTCCATTCCAGCGGATTCTCAGGCGGGTTCTCTGGAGGAGGATTCGGAGGGGGTGGTGGTGGATCGTGGTAAACCTATCGTGAAAACCTCTTTGGTTTTCACGGACTTTCCCGCTCAAGATCTCGCCCTCGGAACACTCGCCCTGCTTCGCGAGCTTCTCATGGGGCCCGCAAGACCCAATTGGGCAAGGCTCGGCAACCCTCATTTGCTCCGCAAATTCGGCTCGCCGTCCTCCGCTCCGCCTTCTCGCCCGCTCGAAATGCTCCGCTCCGAACCGCCCTGCTCGCTACTTATCATTTCAACTCCTCGCTACGCTTAGCTCGTACCCCTCGGTCTCGTTTGTTTTGGGTTTATTGGATATTTCGGGTCTTCCTAGGCACGCTCAATCCCCTTAGGGCTATTTTTGGCAATGAGAAAATTGGTCTCAACACCAATAAGACCTCCAATTAGTTCCCTCATCAGTTCCCCAATTAGGCCGCCTTGGCTGTGGTCCGGAAGCACTTGGCGCAAAGCTTGGTGGACTTCGCCTTTCCTGTGGCGGGATCGAAAATCCTCTTCTTGAAAAGATTCGGGTTGAATCGGCGCAACGTTTTCCGGTTGGAATGGCTGACGCTGTTTCCCACCTGGGGGCCCTTTCCGCATGTCATGCAAACTTTTGCCATAAAATCGGTCTTTAAAAATTAGCCAACCTAAACTATCATTCGAGTACCCTCTTGTCAAACTGAATCTTATGACTGATTGGATTTATCTTCTCATCGCCTTGGCCTTCTGCATCACCGTGCACGAGGCCGCCCACGCCTGGGTCGCCTACAAACTTGGGGACCCCACCGCCAAAATGGAGGGTCGGGTTTCGCTGAATCCCCTGCGCCACTTGGACATGCTGGGAACTTTGATGATCTTCATCGCCCATTTTGGCTGGGGCAAACCCGTGCCCTACAACCCCCACCACCTCAAGCACCCCAAACGGGACGCCGCGCTGATCTCCGTGGCGGGCCCCCTGACCAATTTGGCTTCGGCCTTTGCGATCGCCCTCCTGCTCAAATACATTCCCCAGATGCCCAACTTCGCGTTTGAAACCCTCCGCGCCATCTTCAGCCTGAGCATCATCCTCTTCCTGTTCAACCTGCTCCCCATCGCCCCGTTGGACGGCTCCAAGTTCCTCGGGATCCTCATCCCCCGCTCCAAGGAGCATTGGTACCAAAATTTCCTTGCCAAGGGGCCGATGATCCTGATCCTCCTGATTGTCGGCGACCGGCTCTTGGCCGAGACCATCGGGTTTTCCCCCTTGGCCATGGGCCTGCAATATGGATACGAGGCCGTGACCGTGGTGATTTTTTTGGCGACCTAAAAACCCAATTGATTTCCAATGGATGTCCGATCGATGTCCAATTGATTCTTTTTTTGATTTATCTATTGGTAGTCCATTGGAAATCGGCCGTAGGCCGGATATCTATTGGAAATCCATTTGGATACTGAACATATATTTTATTCACCCTTTTATCTTTCAAACTTTCAATTTTTCACACCTCCTGTCAAGCCCTGTTTCTTGATTTATGATCAACTTTTTGGTTCACTGGAATCAAGAAAACAAAAACAAAAGATCCGAATGTGTTCGCCAAGCGCTACAGGATGAATCGGTCAGAACACTTATGGGAATTGGGTTTTACATCCGGCAATCCCGGATCGGCCCTTCCCACCTAACGAAAAGGACTCATCTTGCGGAGCAAACGACTCATTGGGGCTTTTGTTAAATCTGCCAAAAACCCTCACGGGTTTTTTCTGAAACCTTTAAGAAAGGTTCCAGTACTCCAAAATAGCGGAAAAATCATTTCAAGCTTTCGCTCTGCTTCGGTAGCTTCTCGCGGGACCCACAAGACCCGCCCCGACTCCTCCCTACGCATGCTCAACCCCGAAATGATTCACTATTTGATAGTGATTGGGTTTTTGCTTCTACGACTTTTCTTGACTTTAGCTATCTCAATCGTTAAGTTTGTGTGTGCCTGTTTTTGGAAACATCCACTCTGAATTAAGGCAGTCGCTGTTCTTGTCCAATAGGGAAACGCTCAAATCGCTTGAAAAGTCCTACCCCCTCGACTATGCTCGGTGTACACACTTTTCTACGCGATTTGCCCTCGCTCCGTTGCGTCATGATGAGTCATGCCGCTACTGCGCCCGGACCGCGTTTCTCGCTACTTAGGCCGTTATAGCTCAGCTGGTAGAGCGCATCCATGGTAAGGATGAGGTCCCCGGTTCAATCCCGGGTAACGGCTCCATCAATAGAATTGATAATTGAAAATTGATAATTCCTAATTGATCTTTATGCCACGAGGAAAAGGAACCAACGTGTATCTCTCTTGCAAGGAGTGCAAGATGCAGAACTACAAGACCCGCATCAACAAGAAGACCACCACCAAACTGGAGCACAAGAAATTCTGCGCCACGTGCAAAAAGATGACCGACCACGCGAGCGGGAGCGAGATCAAGCACAGCTCCTAAACCTGAGGCTTAAGGACTAGGGCATAAGGCTTAAGATTTTTTCTTATGCCTTAAACCTTACCGCTTAAGCTTTTTTGTCATACGCCATTCCCC
>CAZURX010000032.1:0-9381 GCA_964623015.1 uncultured Candidatus Peribacteria bacterium | reverse complement strand
TTCCGACGATCCATTCAGGGATTATGTATACCTGGCCCGACGATTCCGGCCTTTTTGAATGCAGCTAAAAAATTATTTCAATTCGATGATTTTTGCGACAATTTTGGCCAACTCTGCTCGGGTGATGGGCTGGTTGGATTTAAAATTCCCATCGGGAAAACCGATCACGATTCCGGCCTTTGCGGCCGTGGCCAAATAGGATGCGTTCGGGCCCGAGGGATTTGAATCCTTGAAAGGGGCGCTTGCCGTAGGATCCAATCGGATGTTGCCTGCAATCATGGTCATGGAAAGGGCTTCGATGCGCGACACGTTTTGCCCTAGATGCGATCGTGAAACAGAGGGTGGAAGTGAACTGGCAAAGGCCTTTTCGATAATATCGATTGCCTCTCCTCGGGTGATGGTAGAGTCGGGGGCAAAAGCCAACTCGGTTTTTCCAGCCATGATCCCCATTGAGGAAAGCGTTTCAATAAACGATTCGGCCCAATGCCCTATGATATCCTCGAATGGCGCGGAGGAAGTCTTCAATGGTCCAGTGGGGATTTTCATGAGGGCAGAGGGAGTTTTATTCTTGCCATCCGTTTTCTTCACCGCGAAATAGCTCAAATGATCCGTATCGACAACCACCTTTCCGTTCGTGACAATGGCGGATCCAAGCGAAATCCACACATCGCCCTTCTTGGAGGAATAAAGATTCACGCGGCTGCCTTCGGGCAAGTTGACAATGATCTCGATTTTGACCGTATTCGAGAAATTCAAGGTGGAGTCTTTGGATCCGACTTTGACAACCACTGAAATTTCGCTCGGGATGAGTGTTTCCCCCGATCCGCTGACCGCTCCGCCCTTCGGACCCAAGATCAAGGCGGGCTGCTGGATAATTGGTGGCTCGATCCTGCCATCCCATTCCAACGATCCTTCCACCTGGGTGTTCGGTGGGATGGTGAGCGAAATGGCGGATTTAGGATTCGGCTTGAGCGTGAGGGTTCCGTTTTCCGTGACCTGCGCGGATTTGGTCTGGCTCTGCTCATTGACCGTAATGTCACTCGGGCTGAATTTAATTGGGCTACTGTAACTTTGATTCCCGCTGACCGTTGCGATCGGGGTGGTCACCGAAGAGGTGCTGGAATTAGAGGATGAGTTGATATTTCCCGCCCCTCCCCCACCGCCACCACCTGGTGTGATTTCAGAAGCGCATGCCGTCGAACATCCGTCACCGTTTGCTAAATTACCGTCATCACATGCTTCACTGGATTGTTTGACTCCATCGCCGCAATAGGCGGTTATGCCGGCCACGCTCTGGCAGGTGCTGTCGCAGACGGTGCAGGAAACAAGACCGTAGGCGCAAATTTCGGTCAAGGTGTTTCCGTCGTCACACATTTCCGCCACCGCGTTTCCATCTGGATTTTGGACTACGCCGTCCCCGCAACTGGTCAGTGCCGAACAAGTCGAGTTGCACGTGCCCGTGTTGGTTGCATCCCCATCGTCGCAAACTTCTCCTAACTCAACCGCGCCATTGCCGCAAACCTGCTCAATAAGGCACGCGGAGCTGCATCCGTCTCCGTTGGCTGTATTGCCATCGTCGCAAGCCTCCGCCCCTTCCATGAGGCCGTTGCCGCAAACAAAATCGCAATACCCCTTGGTCGAAAGGCCGTTCTGGTAGTGAGCCGAGACTTCGGCGGCGGAAAGCGCTCGGGAGTAAACCGCAACCTCATCCAGAGTTCCGCCGAAGTATTCCTCCGCATTCCCGCCGTAGACCATGGATCGGCCGATTTGCAAGTTTTGGCTGTTGTCGAAAACGATGCCTGTGGCGGCAGTACTGGCCGCGAGGGAGCCGTTGTCGTAAAGGCTCAGTGTGGATCCGTCGTAAACGCAAGCGAAATGGTGCCAAGCATTCGCGTCGGCCAGGGCCCAGACCGTATAACGGGAAACGGTCGTTGTGGCGACGCAGATCGCCTTCGGAACTGCCTGCCCGAAACTCATTTCCTGGCCTTGCACGGCACCATTGTCGTTACTAATAATCCCCTGGTTGTATGCCAAGGTATTTGTCTTCGTGGGATAGGCCCAAGCCTCGAAAGTGTAGGTATTAGAAAACTGGGAAACCCCAAAGGGCAAAGTCACGTAATCGTTGGCGCCGTCGAACTGTAACCCTCTATTCGCCTTGCCGGAATTCGTCCAGACAGGAGCGTTGATCAAGGCTCCCGGCTTGGAGTCGAAGCTGTCCGTGGCCGTGGTGCCCGAGCCATTCTCAAAACCGAGATAGGACAGCAAATTCGCGGGGGCGGTCGTGTTGTTGCAGGCGTCCAAGGCACCATAAACCCCATCCCCGTCGGAATCGGTTTCGGTCGTACAGGTGGAGCTGCAGCCGTCGAAATTCGTGGTGTTCCCGTCGTCGCAGGTTTCAGAGCCTTCGAGAATGGAGTTTCCGCAGACGGCCACGCAATAGCCAGTCCCCGCCATCCCTCGGCTGAAATGAGCGGCCACCTCGGCGGCGGAAAGGGCGCGGTTGTAAATCGCGACCTCGTCCAAATTGCCGCCAAAATACTCCTCGGTATCTCCGCCATAGACCAATGAGCGGCCCAGCTGGAGGTTCTGGCCATTGTCGAAAACGGTGCCTGTGGCAGGCGTGTCGGATACAAGGGAACCGTTGACATATAAACTCAACATGGTTCCATTGTAAGTACAGACAAAATGATACCAACCATTGACGCTGACCGGCGAAGAAGTGGTGTAACGTGAGACATCAGTGGTGACCACGCAAGTCGCCTGCGAGGACACTTGGCCAAAACTCATTTCCACGCCCTGCACGCCACCATTGTCGTTGCTGACAATCCCTTGGTTGTAAGCCAAAGTGTTGGATTTGGTCGGCTTAGCCCAGGTTTCAAAGGTGTAGGCGTTGGAAAACTGGGAGGCCCCAAAGGGGAGGGACACATAATCATCGGCGCCGTCGAATAAAAGACTGTACCACACCATGCCGCTGAAGAAAGGATCCCAAACAGGGCCATTGGTCAAAGTCCCGGGGTTGGAGTCAAAGCTGTCCGAGGCGGTCGTGCCCGAGCGTTCGTCAAGGCCGTAGTATGCCAAAAGGCCTGGGGGGGCGGCCGAATTGTCGCAGGCGTCCGAGGGCACGGCGTTCGCAATGGGAAAAATGGCATCGGGAGGAACGCTGAAAAAAATAGCCAGCACGCCAAGGGTCAGCGCAAAGACGACCGAGGCCAAGGGGCTTAACCGATTGAATCTCGTTTTTGTTTTCATGTTTCTTTTTTATATTTCGCCTATATCGTATGCCGAAAGATAAAAAAATGAATAGACAAAAACGATTTAGGTTATAGATCTATAATAAGTCGAATTATTTCCGTTCCAGCATCAGGCATCTCGCGTCCCCGCTCATGGTTTTGGCGTATTTGAGTTCATAGCCGGGAAACTGGCTCTGGAGCAAGGCGATCTGCCACTCAAAAAGTTCAAGGAAAATAGCTTTTGGGCGCAAAGTCTCAACCTGTGACATCAGCCGACGGTACACGTTCATTCCGTCAGACCCGCCATAAAGTGAAATGGAGGGCTCAAACGTGAGCTCGGGCTTCACCTCCATCTTGTCCGGCAAATAGGGCAAATTCGCCGTCAAAATGATTTCGGAATCATCGAACTCGGTTGGATCAATGCTTTCCAGAAGATCCGACCAAACCAACTGGAAACGATCAGCAACATGGTGCTTTCGGGCATTCGCTTTGGCCACCCGAAGCGCTCGAAAGGAAATATCGGTTCCAATGGCCCGGAGGTTTGGAATATTTTTGAGGATCGAAATCGGAATGCACCCGCTCCCCGTGCCCACATCCATCAAAATCCAATTTCGAAATTCGAAATTCGAAGCTCGAAAATTTTCGGATTTCGGATTTCGGATTTCGGATTTAAGGTATTCGATTACGCAGTCAACGAGTGTCTCCGTATCCGGCCGTGGAACCAAAACGTGTCGATTCACCTTAAAATCCAGCATGTAAAACTCCTTGTGCCCGACCAAATAGGCCACCGGAATCCCCTGCCTTCGTTTTTGGATCACGCGACGGTATTTCCAATGAGAAAAAAAGCTCAGCAGCTCCTTATTGTGAGTGAAAAGAAATGTTGTCGATTTTTTCAACACATGGGACAAAAGCAGTTCGGCGTCCACACGCGGGCTGTCCGACGAAGGCGTCAGCTGCTCGAATCCCCAAAGAATGGCCTCTTGGATTGTCATGAGTCCATTATAAACCCGATTATAGCGAAAAGATCAATTTAGGATCTTGTTGGAGCCCAGTGAATCGATCAAACGCTGTCGCTCGTCCTCTACGGCCTGCTCATGGGTAACCACCTGATTGCGCACGGTCAAAAAATCGACCATGGCATCGAAAACGTCTTGGGATTTTAGGCTCTCGTCAACATCGCGATAGAGGCTCATGAAAACCAAGGGATCGAACTGGGCCTTGATTGCCAACTTCCAAAATACAGAGTCTGCGCCAGCGAGAATCTTTTGGGTTTGCTCTGGCAAATTGAATTCTCTGGCTTCCTCGCGATAGAGGTCGAAAGGATCCTTGGGTTTCGGTGATTCGTTCATAAAATCAAATTAATGAATTGAGCAAGGCTCGGGTTTTGGGGCCGGCTGTCCCTGTGCCCGCCTGCTGGGCATTGCCGATGATACCTTTTTTGAGCTGAAATTGAATCAGTGCCTGCTGGGTTTTGGATCCGAATGTGCCCGTGTCCAGCCCCTTGGCCAAAAATCCTTGCTGGATCAGGACGCGTTGGAGCTTTTGGACCGCCTCCCCCTTGTCGCCAAGCGCCAGATCCTTGTCAAAGACACCACCGGAAACATTTTTGGCTGTCTCGAATTTGAGGTCAAAACTGAGAACCGAATGGGAAGGGACTGTGTCGGCCAAGCTGAGGTTGCCGACTTTGGGCAAGTCGATCTTCGCCGGAACCCACACCTGCATCTCGGAGGGGTATTTCATCAATTTCTCGATCTTTTGGTCCACCGCGGCCACCAGCGCCTGGTGGGTTTTTTTGCCATAGTAGCCGGCACCGCTTTCCCAATCGCTTTGCACAATGCCGTTGTCCTTTTGGAAGTCGAACACCGCGCCCATGGTGACGGAATCATATTTGCCGTTCAACGTGCCTTTGTAGTAGCCAAGCTCCCACAGCATCTGCTGCATTTTGTAGACCTTGTCGCCTTCGTCCTTTTTTCCCAGCCCCACGGAAAGGTCGGAAAGGTTGTCCTTCAGGCGGGCCTGCTCTTTCAGGACCGTGGAGTTGAAATTCTCGACTTTGGTCTTCAGGGCCTTCTGGGTCATGGGGCCGAAATTGCCGGCGCCCTGCGCGCGCTCGTTCAAAAGCACCCCTTCGGCGATCTGGAACAGGATGACGGCCTGGCGGGTGTCGCCATCATAAACGCCATCCACCTCGCCGTGGTAATAGCCGAACATGCGCAGCGCCTCCTGGAGGTCGCCGATGTTCGCCTTGGGCGACACCTTGGTGATAGGCTTGGTGAAAACCTGGGGATTCAGCATGGTCCGCGCCATCAGCCGGTTCAGGGTTGAGGCGGGCAATGTGGAACTGACCCAACCATAATCCAAGCCGGGTTGCATGGAGTCTCGGACAAAGGAGACTTCTCCTTCCACCAGTCGCATTCCCCAATTGAGCGCTCGGGCAAGGCCCTCTTCGCCATACCCCATCCACACGTCGATGCGATCGTAGCCCTTCAGGGCCAGGATCGCGCCGCCACGGTCATGCACGGTGCCAACGCCGAGGCCCGGAATTTTTACCTGCGTCCCAAAAGGATAGGTCCGCGGCGCGGCCAGCATGCCCACGTAGACTTGGGTGCCGTCGGCGCCGTTGGTCCCGTTGCCGTTGAGCCGTTTATCCGCCTCGTAGCTGCCCCGCATGTAGAAACGCTGGGCGGGCAGGGGCGAATAGTAGGCGGAGACCATCAGGGTCTTTCGCTCCCCTGCCGTGGCGACCTTGGCCTGGGCGCTGGGAACAAAGCTGAGGAGCTGCAGGGCGCCAAGCAAGGCGGCGATGGCTTTGGGAACCCATGTGTGCTGATGTTTGATTTTCCCCATTTCGGATCCTTTAAAATTAAATCCGAATATTATAGCTGAAAATGCACTTTTTATCAATCAGCTGGGGTTGCGAAAAACAAGAGTTCGTTTTCTAATATTTTCATCGAAAAAACCGCTTTTGGCGAAGTCGGGGGTGGTCTTTCCAATTATTGGATCCTTTTGGACGGTGTAGTCAGCACCTCGACTTTCCCCTTCTTGTTCACATAAACCATGTCCTCGATCCTCACGCCGCCAACCCCCTCCACGTAGATCCCCGGTTCAATGGTGAAAACCATGCCGGGCCTGATGACCGTTTCGGATTTTTCCGAGATGTTCGGCGCCTCGTGGATTTCAAGCCCGACCCCGTGGCCCAGCGCATGGCCGAAGTACGGGCCGTAGCCCGCCTGCTCAATGATTCCGCGGGCGACCCTGTCGACCTCGGAGCATTTCATGCCCACCTGGATGGATTCGATGGCGGCCTGGTTCGCGCGCAAAACCGTTTTATAAATTTTCACCAACCGTGGGTTCATGCCATGGCGTGAACCCACGGTTGAATGAACCGTTTTGCCCACAAACAACATCCGCGTCATGTCCGTCATGTATCCCTTGTAAACGATCCCCATGTCGATCAAAACATGTTCGCCTTTTTTCAGGCGGTTCGGTTCCTTGGCGTGGTGGACGTCGGCGGAATTCTTGCCGAATGCGATAATGGGCGGAAACGAGAACCCGTCCGCGCCCAGTTCGTGGGCGATGGAAAGCAGTCTCCATTCCAAATCGCCTTCTGAATCCCCTATCTTAATGCTCTTGGCCAGTCGCTCAAAAGCCTGATTGGCGATGGATACGGCCTTTCGGATAGTCTTCATTTCGTCGTCGGATTTGATCATTCGCGATGCTTCGACCATGCCCGAAACGTCCTTGATTTTAGTCTTGGGCAAAAGTTTCTTGATCGATAAAAATTGGGAATGGGTAATGGTTCCTTCCTCGATCCCCAACGTTTTAAAGTGGCCCAGCAATTTCTTGAGCTCCGCCCCCTTCTTCTGGTCAAAAATGGCGACCTGCCTTGGCATCTGTTTTCGGGCCAGTCGGATGTACCGAAAATCCGTGACCAGCATGGCCTTGCTCGGAGTTATTAAAAGTCGGCCGTTTGACCCAACATAATTGCATAGGTATCTGACGTTCTCGGATTTTGAAATAAACGCAGCGGCAAGTTTGCGCTTTCTCAACTCCTTTTGGATTTTTGAAATTCGTTCCATGCCTATCAAAATTTTAAATTTTAAGTTTTAAATTTTAAAACCACTGATGGTATAATCTTGAATTGAACTTTTGTATTTAGATGATAACCTTGAAATTGAAATGGGAAAATATGATTTGGAGGAAAGAACGTTTAGGTTCAGTGAAAATCTGGCTAAATCGCTAAGGGAAATCCCAATTGACCTGTTCAACAAAAACGCCATTGCGCAGATTCTAAGGTCAGGAACAAGTATCGGAGCCAATTAAATGGAGGCCAACGGCGCGGAATCGAAAAACGATTTTAGGCATAAAATTCGCATCGCCCTTAAGGAAGCAAGGGAAGCCAAATATTGGCTGCAATTCCTGACTTCCTTGGATGCCGCGCATCGAATAATTCTGGATTCTTGTCTAAAGGAATGTATCGAATTGGGTTTGATCTTTGCAAAAATTTCCAATAAATGTGCATCTGCTGATTCACGTTTGAAAATTTAAAACTTAAAATTTAAAATTAACTTTATGTTGGTCGCCATCATTATGGGTTCAAAGGCCGATGAGTCGCACGGCAGAGCCATTGCCCAGCTCATTGAGCAGTTCGTGGTGCGCACCGAGCTCTACGTGGCGTCGGGCCACAAGGTGCCCGAATTGGTCATGGACATCGTGGGCGAATTCAACAAGTCCGATGAGGAGATCGTCTACATCACCATCGCCGGTCGGGGCAACGGGCTTTCGGGGATCGTGGCCGCCAATGCGGTGCACCCCGTCATCTCATGCCCGCCGTTCAAGGACCGCATGGACTACATGATCAACATCCACGCCTCCACCATGATGCCTTCGGACACGCCGAGCATGACGGTGGTGGATCCGCAGAACGCCGCCATGGCCGCCCTTCGTATCCTGGCGCTCACGGACAAAAAGCTGAAAAAACGGATGTCCGAGCACATCAATGCCATGAAAGAGGCGTTCTAAAATTATAAATTTTAAGTTTTAAATTTTAAAACTTTGGTTTAGTGCCAATGATTTTTTCTGCTAAAGTGTTCCCAGCTTAACGCTTACCGCTTATAGCTTAACGCTTACCTATGAAGGATCCCATCATCACGGCCGGCCGATACCGCCACTACAAGGGAAAGGTTTACAAGGTCATTGGCATCGCCAAGCACTCGGACACGCTGGAACAGATGGTGGTTTTCCGCGCGGTGGAGGACGAGCGCCAGCTCTGGTGCCAGCCGCTGGAAAAATTCATGGGCAAGGTTCGTCACGACGGCGCCATGGTTCCTATGTTCGAGTATCTTGGCACGCTGGACGAATAACCGCTGGCATTTCTGATTTCTGATTTCTGATTTTAGATTTCTGATTTAAATTTTAAATATTGAATTCTTAAGTCTTGAAATAAATCACAAATCAGACATCAGAAATCTAAAATAATTTTATGATTATCGGACTCACGGGCCCCATGGCCTCAGGCAAAGCGACCATCATCGCGAGCATGAAAAAGAAAGGGTTTCAAAGCGTCACCATGTCGGATGTCATCCGGGGGGAAATGGAGGCGCTTGGCATTCCCGCGGAGCGGTCCAAGATGCAGGATTTCGCGAATTCGGTGCGCGCCAAAGAGGGCGCGGGCGCCTGGGCCAGGCGTTGCCTCGAGAAAGCAAAAAAGGAAGGTTGGGGAAATTGGATCATCGACGGCATCCGGAACCCTGTGGAAATCGAGGAATTGAGAAAAGACCCCGGCTTTGTCCTGGTGGCGGTGATGTTGGGCGAGGAGGAAATCGTGAAAAGGATCTTGGCGCGGAAGCGGGACATCGATCCCACGGATCCCGAGGAGATCAAAAAGAAGCTTCGCCGCGACTGGGGCGTGAACGAGCCGCCCGAGGGCCAACAGGTCAATCTTTGTGTAAGGCTCGCCGATTATTATTTCGACAATTCGATTCCCCTCGAAAAGGTTGAGGAGGAATTCCTGAAGTTGTAAAGATGCTCCTGGGTTTGCACGGGAAGAGGGCTGCCTGTTATGACAGTCATCAAAATGAAATGCAGACACAATAAGGGCGCGGCGCCCAGCGACGCCCAAACAAGACATTGGCGGGGGTATTTCAAAAAC
>CAZURX010000031.1:0-9456 GCA_964623015.1 uncultured Candidatus Peribacteria bacterium | reverse complement strand
CCCGACCTCGGCAATGCGAATGCCGCGCTCTAGCCAACTGAGCTACCAGCCCATGTTTTTGGTGACCTTTGGTGGGACGCTGTGGGTGAGTCTCTTGGCGTGGCTATGTTATGTGGCGGTACGCCATGAGTGAGGTCCGACGTGCGTCGGACCGAATTGAATGGTGGACGGTAGAAGATTAGAACATCTGAACCCCACGACGTCAACGATGTGCTCTACCAACTGAGCTAACCGTCCATAGATGCGAGCAAAACGGTCCAAACGGAGCGACCATGAACCGAGGCGAAGCGCCTGGTTCATGGGAAGTGCAGTGAGGACAAATCGCGAAGAAAAGTGTGAAGCGTAGCGAAAGACTTTTCAAGAGATTTGAGTTTTGCCCTTCTGGCAAAATTGCGAGGAGCGTGGTGCGAACGAAACAAGGTCGTAAGACCGCAGTGGAGATGAGCATGGATTTGCGTGAATGCGCCAAAGCTTTTTAGCGAAGGCGGATTGCAGCAAATCCAAGCGCGACCCTATTGGTGAAAATAGCCTGATTGCTAAAAAGCATAGGGATTATACGTTCAGAGTCACTCGCGATCAAGATTTAATTTTGCTACCATAATTCATGGTCAGAAGCCTGAAGTTTAAATTTCGAAGTTTTTCCTCGCAATAATCTTAAAAGCCCCAATAGTCGTAATAGTCTTAACTTATGGCCGAAGCTTCCCTATTCATCGTTGTGGTCGGGATCATCGTTGTCGGGCTTACCTATGTTTTCGGGAATCCGCAGATTCACCCTGTGTTTATTTTCTTGCCGATCGCGCTTTTGTTGATTCCTGGGTTCTATGCCGCCGTGGCAAGCGGACCATTCGTCCCCTCGGCCCGAAAGCGTACGGAGGCCATGCTCAGGTTGGCCAACCTGAAATCCAGCGACATCGCCTATGACCTTGGCTTTGGGGATGGCCGGCTGATTTTTGCGGCCGCCAAAAAGGTTAAAAAAGCCATTGGCTATGAATTGTCAGTCCCTTTGTATCTATTTGGCCTGATCCGCAAGGTTTTAGGCTTTTCCAGGGTCAAAATCCGCTTCGGGAACATCTGGAGTCAGGATTACAGGGATGCCGATGTCATTTTTTGCTACCTTCTTCCGAAGGCCATGAAACAGTTTTACAAAGAAGTTTGGCCAACCTTAAAGCCGGGCACGCGGGTTGTCTCAAACGCTTTCGCGATCCATGAAATCCAGCCGATCAAGACGGAAGAAAAGGTTTATTTGTACCAAAAATAAAGTTCGATGAAAAAATCATTTGGCTAAAAGTGATTTATTGTTTAAAATACCGTCTGCGTCAAAGTTAGCCAAGAAGTTGTGGGGATATAGCTCAGTTGGCTAGAGCGCTTGCATGGCATGCAAGAGGTCAGGGGTTCAAATCCCCTTATCTCCACCAATTAAATTTTAATGGGCGACCCACAGTCGTCTATTTTTTTTGCCATATTGAACTTTTTGTCTATAATGGGAACAATAAAAAATAAAACCCTTGATCATGAGACGATTTCAAACCTTGGCGGCGGCCTTTGTTGGGCTTGTTTTTTTGTTGTCCCCTTTGCAATCCGCGATGGCGGGTTTCCACAAATGGGTTCCTCCGGACATCAAGACCGCTTTTTGCGGAACCCGCATCGATTTCCGTTACTGCAAATGCGCCTTCCACGGTCAATATTGCGATGACATCGGTTATAGTTCCGCTGACGCGAATGGTATTGTTCAGACGCAATATGCCGATTGGGTGAGGGTGACTTTGGCGGATTGGCTGAAGAACTGCAACGACGACTATGCCTTTTGGGATAGCCAGAGGGATGGATGCATGCGTTGCGATCCGCCGGCTTTTGCCTACAAAAAACAGAAATGCGCGACTGTCGAGGAATTGTGTTCCTCGGACCCGAAAGTAAAGTTTGACAAGGAGAAGGACGCCTGTTTTTGCCCCTTCGACCACGAGCTTTTGGCCGACAAGACCTGCGACCCGATTTGCGGCACGGATCCAAAAATCCATTATGACGCCGAGAAAAACACGTGTGATTGCGAGGTGGGGTATGAGGCCGAGGAGGATTCGGAGGCCAAATATGTCTGCAAATCGGTTTGCGGAGACGATCCGACTTTTGTGTACAATGCCGAAAAAGAGGAGTGTGGCTGCGTGCAGGGCTACGAGCTCAAGACCGTGGATGGCAAAGAGTCGTGTGTCGAAAAGCCAGAGGTGGAATTATGGGTCACGTTTTCGGATCCCAAGCCGCCATTCATGGCCGATGGGAAAACCAAGGCGGTGATTGATGTGGAGATTTTCGATCCCGCCAGCGGCAAGGGCGTGCCGGCCCGTTTCGAGGTGGGCTACACCAACGCGTCCGCCAAGGGGGCGCTGGTATCCACCGAGGAGTTGGAGCCCGGCAAGTACAGGCTGGCCTATCAAACAGCCGATCTGTCTGGCGGGCCCGCAGGAGTCTTCGAAGACCAGCTTTATGTTTTTTATAAGAGCAAAAAGGAGAAAAAAGAAGTCTATAAAACCAAGCCAATCCAAGTGGCGGTGGGGAAGATGGTTGATGTGAGAATCAGCAAGGCGGGCTTCAAGGAGCAAATCCTCCCCGTGGTGTTCACGGCTCCGCGCGCCGAATTGGTTGTCAGCGTGGAAAGCAAGGGGAAGGCTGTCCCCGTCGCAGAGGCTGAGGCCTTGATGCCGGACGGCTACACCAGCTTCAAGTCGAATGCTGAGGGGACGATCTGGGTGGAGGCGCCGGAAACCATCGAAAGCGACATCGCCACTGAATTGAAGGTTTTTCTCGAGCTGGATGAGGTGACCGCCGACGATCTGGCAGACGCCAAAAAGAATTACGACAAGCTGGTCACATCGGTGACTGATAAAAAATACCCCGGCATCGACGAGTTCACCGGCAATTTCATTGAAAAATTGGCGAAGGCGGATGGCGATGGGGAGGCCGAAAAAATGGTCAGCGGCCTCAAGCGCACCAAGTATGCGTTGTTCTACTTGATTCAGGGTGATGAGATGCTGGGCGCCACGACCAAGGGGGTCGCGGACAGCCTGAAGGACCAAATCTGGGATCTTGTCGACACCGCGAATATCATCGGGAAGGCGACCTCGTTTTTGGCGGGTCCAATCAAGAATTTCCTGAAGGGGGGCGCGGAGATGGTCGAAGGCGTGGGCGGATATTTTGGCAAAGAGGCCATGAAGGGGGTCGAAAAATGGGGCGCGGAATGGGGCGAGCATTTTGCCACCACCGAGGCTGAAGCCGCCAAGAAGGAGCTGTCCCAGCTCAGCGAAAGCCTGGGCGGATGGAGCGAGTCCTTCATGAAAAAAATTGGCAGCATGATCACATCCGCCACGGCGGCCAAGGCGCCCAATTTCAAGCAGGGATGGATGACCGAATTCACGGGGGCCATGGCCACCAAATACATTCAGGACAGGCAAGTGAAGGAGGGGTACAACAAAGTGGCTTATGAAAATTGGATCCAGGATTTTTTCAAGAAAAAATACAAGAGCCAGATCGACCAATTGGCCTCCGGAATCGAGAAGAGGGTCAAGTCCGGCGACTGGGATGCCGTGCACGAGGATTCGGATTTGCTGCTGGCGAAATGGGATTACGATGACATCATGAGCCGCTATCGGCTGGCCGCTTCCACCGACGTCAGTATGACCGAGCACAAGGCGAACATCGAATTGGTGCTCGACTTTGTGTTGACTCCGGCCAAGTTCGCGGTGGCCACGAAGGCGGCGGCGGAGGCCGTGGAGCTGGCCTACAAGGGGGCCCGTTCCATGGTGCTGAACAACCAGGTCCTTTACGAATGGTTTGACGCCACGGGGGTGGTGGTCGAGAAGATGAGGACAGGGGTCCTGAAATCGCTGGGAAGCTCCGATCTGAGTTATCGGCCCAGTATTGGCTTTTTCCCGATCGCCTATGCGCAGGAGGCCGCTCCTGGGACGGAGGGTGGCGAGGCATTTATCGAATACACGGAGGCCGACACCGAATTGGGCCTGTTGAGCGAATTGGATAAAACCCTCAGCCTAGTCCAAAAACAGTTTCCGGATGAAACGGGCGAGGTCGAAAAATACCAAGAGCACCTTGCAGAGTCCATCGAGTCCGCGCGCGCCACCAAGGAGTCTTTGAAAGAAACTGTTGCCCCATTTCTAAATGAGGAAAAGGCTGGGGTGGAAGCTGAGGGGGGTTGTTTCAACAAAAACGACACCAATTGCGACGGCAAGGTCGACCTCAAGGATTTCACGATGGCCGAATGGGGGGTGATTGGGTTGTTCCTGTTGGTTGGGCTGGCGATTCTCCGTTTTGCCGTGAAGGGATTTCGGCGCTTGTTTTCCAAGGGAAAAAAGTCAAAAAGGTAATTTGTGATTTTACCTTTGTCCCACAAGGTCCGTCCGACAAGACAGCCGGGTGTCTACGCTTGTTTCTTGTTCTTTTTGGCAATACGCCCCTTATTTGCTGTCTCGTCACTTACGATCAGGCCGTCGTTTAGTCGAATGATGCGGTCGCCGTAGTCCACTATTTCCTTTTCGTGGGTCACCATCACTATCGTCTGTCCTTCACGGTGGAGTTGGGAAAAGGTATCCAGGATCTTTTTGGCCGTTTCGCTATCCAAATTGGCCGTTGGCTCGTCCGCAAAAAGGATTTTCGGTTTGTGGGCGATGGCTCGGGCGATGCTGACACGCTGCTGTTCTCCGCCTGAAAGTTGGGCAGGGAGATTGTTTAGCCGATGTCCAAGCTCCACTCGTTCAAGGGCCTGTAGGCTCAATTTTCGGGACTCGGTTCGGTCGACACCCTGCATCATCAGGGGGACCATGACATTCTCAAGGGCGGTCAGTTCGGGCAAAACCGCATAGTCCTGAAACACAAATCCGAGCTCGTTCAGCCGGAATTCCGTACGTTCTTGGCTCGAGAGTTTGCCCACGTCCACCCCGTTCACCATCACCTGCCCCGAGGTGGGATGGTCCAGCAACCCCAACTGGTACATCAGGGTGCTTTTGCCTGCGCCGGATCGGCCCATGATCAAGGCAAATTCTCCAGGCTGGACATGCAGGTCGACCCCCTTCAAAATATCCACTTTCGTGTCTCCAGAATTGAACGATTTTTTGAGGTGTTTGGCGATGATCATGGCTATCGGCCCAAAATAGAGTCTAAGGTGTTTTGCTTGATGACAATGCGCGCGGGGATGTAGCCGGCAATGAGGGTGGAAACAAGAATCAAGAGGATTCGAATCATGGTTCCCTCCAGCGGCGCGACCAAGACTCCGTCGCTGAAGGGGAAGTTGATGGGGTTTCGGTCGAAGTAAGGTTTCATCAGTCCATAAAGCAGCGCAAGGCCGACTCCTGATCCCAAAATAGCGTAGACCAGCGATTGGATGGCGTAAGAAATCTCGATGGCGACCCCATTCACGCCTATGCCCTTTAGGATGCCGATAAACTTGCGTCGGGTGATGGCGTTGATGAAGATGACGATAAAAATAGTGATCGAGGCCACGATCAGCCCAATGCTTCCGAATACAGCCCCTAGCATGCCGAACGTGGTTTGGATGTCCTTGAAAAAGGATCCCTGGGCTTCTTCCCAGGTCTCGATATGGGCATAGTCGTCGAATCCAACCGCAAGGAGGTTTTGTTTTAGTTGATCGGGGCTGCTGCCAGGCTTGAGCCTCACGCTGATTTCGTCCACGTTGTAGTCGGTCCGGTTGATGATTTTTCGAAGAAGGGTGTCGCTCACATAGGCCCTGCGGCTGACTTCCTGGATTTTGCTTTTCACGATCCCGCGCACCGTCATTTCCCGCATGGTGCCGTTCAGGTTGACCCTCACTTTGCTCCCCACGTCCACATTGTCCAAGGTTTCATCGCCGAAGACCGTAACCGTAGAGTAGTTGGTCAGCAGCCGACTTCCCATCAGAATTCCGTTTTCGTCGTCGGGATCCAGATATTGGCCCCAAAACACCGATCGGCCGAGACCGGTGACCTCGTTCTCGTTTTGGGGGTCGATCCCCACGATGGACACGCCGACCTCGTCATGCCGATCCGCTTGGCGAATCTTGTTTTTATAGTTGGCCTCGATCACGCCTCCGGCAATGTACCGACCCGAAAGGGATTCCACCGCGGGGTCGTTGTTGAGGTTCGCCACAATGGATTTGGTGTTTTGGATATAATACTTTGTGGGAAGGGTCTTCACCATCAGGTCGCCTGAATATTGGCTTCGAAATTGGGTGCTGGATCCCTCCACAAGGCCTACCAGGATTCCATTGACGAAAACGATGTTCAGGAAAGTCAGCGTCATGACCGTCACGATCAAGAGCGTGGACCATAGGCTGGCCCGCCTGAGCTGGCGGCAGCCCAGGAACCATCCGACCCGAATTGAATTCCACAAACGAGTCACGTGAGGTCTGTTATAATAATCCCATCTTGTAATTATACCATTTTTTCACCCTTATTGAAATCCCATATGGATATTGTTTTTAAACTCATTGGCGCCCTAGGGCTTGTCTTCATCACAATCGGCGTGGTCGAAAAAAATCGCATCCGCCAAAACATCTATTTCATCATCGGCGGACTTTTGCTCGAGGCCTACGCTGTTTATTTGAAGGATGTGATCTATATCCCCTTGCAGCTGATTTTTGTGGCGGCCTCCCTCTACGAACTCCATCATCTAAAAACCCACGAGCATCCGATCCTTCGTTTTTTCGGGATAAAGCGATAGGGTTTGTTTTCAAAAAAAACTCCTTAGCCGACGAATCGGGCCAGGATTCCCAGTAGCCCATGCAGGATCCCCACGACGAACGTTGCTATGGCAAATCGCTTATGCCATTTAAAACCTGTAGGCAGTTTTCCTGAAAAAACTAGGTAGCCAAATGTCCCTGTGGTGCATAGCAGGGCAAAAGTCAGCAGGCCGCCCCACATGATGGTGGGCAGCCCGAGGATTTGGGTGTAGGCGATTTTTGAGAACATAAAAAATTAGTTAGAGGATTGGTCATATCCCCATCGGATGTCCGATTTTCGGATAGCTTTCGCCAGGGTTAGTGTGTTCCGTGCCACCTGTCTCGCTTCCTCGGCATAGCCGCTGTCTCGTACGATCCGTCCATCCTCGTGGGTCGGATTCTCGATAGAGGCCATGGCGTACATGTTGCTCCAAGGAGGGAAAGCCATGCCGAAATGGTTCAAGGTCATGAAAAGTTGGGTGATGGCCATGGTGGCCCCTTCCTCGTGCCCAGTCACCAGAATACCCCCCACCTTGCCGTAAAACCGCTTCCAGAACCCGCTTCCGGGAATTTTTGGATCCGCCATGAGCGTGATGAATTTGGTGTGTTTGGTGTTGAGCGCCCTGTCCTTCGTTCCTTTCGGATTGGCGGGTTGCAGGCTACCGTCCAAGCTGATGCACCGATCCAAAAATAGGGCCAAATGCGACGAGATCTTGAAGTTGTTAACCGGTGTGGCGAACAGGATGATGTCAGATTCCAACACCTTGTCGTACAGCGCTTTTGTCATGTCATCCTCCAGTGGGGTGCCCTTGGGATAGCAGGTGCAGTAGAAGTGGCATTGGGCATTGGTGGTGGAGTAGCACGCCTTGCACGGTTTCACGTTCAACTTCCTCAACTTAACCAGCTCAGTCTCGATCTTATTTTTCTTGAGTTCGTCCAACGCTTGCTCTAGCAAATATTCCGAGTGGCTGCTTTCCGCGGCCATATCGAACGCATCCCGCGAGGAGCCGGAAATTCCCAGCGCCTTGAGTGGCCGTTTGGGTCGGCTGTCCAAATAGGTTTTTGCCTCCAAAATTGTCTGCTCGCGGACCTCTTTGAATCGTTTAAGCGTGGCCTCGTCGACCCCTAAAAATTTCATCAAAAATTTGTCGTCCGTTCGGACGATAGTCATTTTTTCACCGCACACCGCGCAATGGAGGGCCGCAGAGTTGTCGATCCGTTTGCAGGATTCGCAGAAATTCATGGGGTCAGGTTATTTGTCGATTTCGGCCGCGGAGCCGTGGACGCAATAGTATCCCGATTTCAGTTTGTACCTCTCGTAGATCGGGCAACCGCCACAGATGCAGCCGTTCATGGAGTACTCACACCCGCTTTTGCCCACTCCGTCTGCGCAGTACAAAAGCTCTCTATTTCCCTTGGCACATTCATTGTAGCTAGGGCAGCCCGCGCAAACGCAAGCTGATTGATTTTTAGGGGTATTGGGAAGCTTGGGCATGGACTTAGGGCTTAACAATGATTCCCCCTTTCATGGAAGGATGAAGCTTGCAGTGGTAGGGAAAATTGCCGGCCGTGTCGAACTGGTAGGTGAAAAAGTCTCCCTCCTGCATTAATCCGGATTGGAAAGCGCCGCTGTCCGAGGTCACGGTGTGGGGCATATTGTCTTTGTTGACCCACTTGATAATAGTTCCTTTGGCCACGGTCAGGGTGGACGGCTTGTAGGTTGAAAATTGGATGGTGATCAGCTGGGGCGTGGGGGCCGGAGCCGTCTTGGCGGTGACTTGCGATTTAATGCCGACCGGGGCTTTTGGGGCGGAGGGGGTTGTGGCCACGGGCTGCGGAGCGGGGGCTGCAGGTTCGGTGACGGCCGCGGAATCGTCGGGCTTGGGCGAAGGGGCTTGGGAAACAGGGGTTTTTGAGCACCCCGCCAATAACAAGATCAGGATATTCGCGATAATGAGGGTGATGATTTTTTTCATGGCGATTTGTTGAATGGATGTTCCAGTCCCATTGTAGTTCTGTTGGGCCTTTTTGCCCATAGGGAAAGCCCTGTACCGTTTCTGGTACAGGGCCAATCCGCGCTTTATTGCAACTCATGATCCGTGGATTTGGACAAGGTGTCCATAAGTTCCCTTACTTCCTTTTGTCGCCTGACCCACTTGAAGCGGGAGGCGACGCTGGCCACGGCCAGCAGGATGACAAAGCCCAAGAGCCAATTGAGTCCATGGTCCATGCCATAGGCCCAATGATCCGAACGGATCCAATGCTGATGAAAGGGGACGGCCAAAACGATCGTCACCCATTGGGCCAACACCTTGTATTTGCCAAAAGCAGTGGCTTTTGACGTGTGGGTGTGGCGCTCAAAGTAGCCGAAGGGACGACGAATAATCGTTCCCACCAACTCTGGGATCAGCAGGATCCCCACCAGCCAAAGGCTGAACATGCCCTCAAGGCCAAAGTAGGCGAAGATGGCCATGCTTTTGATTTTGTCGCCAAACGGGTCGTACACCTTCCCAAGGTCAGTGCCGCCGGGAAAGTTGAATTCGACCCAAAAGCGATGAAGCCAGCAGGCGCATGGTGAGATTTTTTTGTCTCTCGACTCATGGTTGGAATCGGTGATGCTGACAAAAAGATGTCCCATAAGGCCCACCGTCCATTGGCCGGGCGGGGAAAGGGATTGTTTAAGGGCGAGCGCCATTTTGCCGTCCAAACGGTCCAAAATGCTGCCAGCCACCACAATCACAAAC
>CAZURX010000030.1:6482-9699 GCA_964623015.1 uncultured Candidatus Peribacteria bacterium | reverse complement strand
GGCGGCTGGCATGACGAGCGTGAGCAAACCCTGAACCAATTTCTGACGGAGATGGACGGTTTCGAAAAAGAGAGGAACGTGATTGTGATGGCGGCCACGAACAGGCCCGACATTTTGGATGTGGCCCTCACCCGACCCGGCCGTTTCGACCGCCGCGTGGTGATCGACATGCCGAATTTGGTGGAGCGAGAGGAAATCCTGAAAGTGCATGCCCGCAACAAGCCACTGGACTCGACCGCCAACCTGAAAAAAATCGCCCAGCAGACCCCTGGCTTCTCGGGCGCGGATTTGGAGAACCTGCTCAACGAGGCCGCCATTTTGGCCGCCAAACACAGCAACAGCGTGATCAAACAGGACGACATGGAGAAGTCGATCGAACGGGTTGGCCTAGGACCCGAGCGCAAATCACGACGGCTCAACGACGAAGAAAAGAGGATCACTGCCTTCCACGAGGTGGGCCATGCGCTGGTCGGCCACCTGCTCCCCGGCTGCGACCCCATCCACAAAGTCTCCATCATCCCGCGCGGGATGGCGCTGGGCGTCACATGGGCTCTGCCCGAGGAGGACGTGCATTTGAAATCCATCTCCAAATTCAAGGACGAGATCTGCTCGCTTTTGGGCGGCTACATCGCGGAAAAAACGTTCTTCGGCGATGTGACCACGGGCGCCAGTTCCGATCTGGCCCGCGCGACCGAGATCGCCCGCCGCATGGTGACGGAATACGGCATGAGCCCGGAACTTGGATTGGTGATTTTCAGCGAACGCGGCAATTCGTTCATGGGCGCGGATTTTGGCACCAACAAGATGTATTCCGAGGCCGTGGCCGGCAAAATCGACGAGGCCATCTCGAGGATTATCAAGGAGGCCCAGGAAAAAACCGCCACCCTGATTGTGGAAAACACGGACCTCATGCAAAAAATCGCGGCGGAGCTATTGAAGAAGGAGGTGCTGAACGAGGACGAGTTCGAGGCGTTCTTTCCGAAGACCAAAGCCCCGAGGAAAAAAGTGACGAAGGAGAAAATTGAATAACCCCGAAACTATCTGAGGACCTGATGGAGAGCCTAATTGAAGACCTAATTGAGGACCTCATTGGCAAGTCTGGGACATAAATTTAATTAAAATTTAACTGTTCAATAACGATTAGGGCCTCAACTGGGTCCTCGACGGGTCCTCGATTAGGCCCCCAACCAGTATTATGAAACACATCACCTTCAAGGCCCCTGAACACACCACTATCCTCCCTGGCATGGGCTTTCCGGAAAAACTGGAACCGTCCAAGCTATCGCAATCGCCCGAGGGCTTTGGCCAATTGCCGATCGATATCTTGGAAAACGACCGCGAAATTTTGATCCTCACGCCCATCGCGGGGGTGGATTTGGACAAGACCGAAATCATCATCACCAACGATGTTTTGACCATCCGCGGGGAACGCCAGACCGACCTTTCGCAATTCAACTTCAAGAAACGCGACTACTACGTTCAGGAATGCTTCTGGGGCCGATTCTCCCGTTCCGTCATACTGCCCGCGCATGTGGACGCCTCGCGGATCGAGGCCACGCAAAAAGACTTTGTGCTGTATGTCCGGGTCCCCAAGCGCTCCGCGATCCAGATGAGGATCGTCAAGATCAAATCCTAAATCCTAGGCACTAAAGCCTAAACAAAGTCCAGAATCCAGAACTCAAATCACAGAATCCAAATTCACCTTTGGCCATAAAATACTTTTGGCGGGCGGTGCGGCTTGTCGGTTTTGGATTTTCGATTTTGGATTTTGGGCCCTGTTTAGAATCTAGGGGTTTCGGATTTGGGACTTTGGTATAATGGTGGCATATAAAACTTAAAGAAAGACTATGGCGCACCAAAAAATCCGAAAGGCGGTCTTGCCGGTGGCGGGGATGGGCACCCGCTTTTTGCCGATCACGAAAGTGGTTCCCAAGGAACTATTGCCCATCGTGGACAAGCCCGTCATCCAGTATCTGGTGGAAGAGGCGGTAAAAAGCGGTGTCGAGGAGGTCATTTTTGTCATCTCCAAGGAAAAGGAGCTGATCCGCCACTATTTTTCCCACCATCCGGAACTGGAGGAAACCCTGCTGCTCAAGGGCAAGCACAAACTGCTCGAGGCTGTCCGCCCCCTCCACAAAATGGCCAAATTCACGTTTGTCTACCAAAATGTGCCCCATGGCGACGGCCATGCCATTCTGCAGGCCGAATACGCGGTGGGCAAACAGCCCTTTCTGGTGCTGTTCGGCGATGACATCGTGAAAGGCCCGGTGCCGGCCGCCAAACAGCTGATCGACCACTACAAGGGAGAAAGCATCATCGCGGTGGAACGCATCCCGCGCGAAAAGACTTCGATGTACGGCATCATCGACCCCATCCAGGTTTCTGATCGCCTTTACGAAGTGAAAGGCTTGGTGGAAAAACCCCACCCCAAAGAATCCCCCAGCACGCTCGGGATCATCGGCAAATACGTGTGCCCGCCGGAAATCTTCTCCGCCCTTAAAAAGGCCCATAAGGGCAAAGACGGGGAAATCCGGCTCATCGACGGCTTCATCAAGTTGATGGAAACCGAAAAGATCTGGGCCGTGGAGATCGAAGGCCGACGTTACGACACGGGCAATCCCGAAGGGCTGGCGGCGGCGATACGCGCCTACCTTTAGCCATCCATCCCCGCAATTTACAAATTTTCAAATTTTGCAATTTTCGGGAAATTTACAATGATTAATGTGTAAATTTTCAATGGGCTGTTTTGAAATTGGGAATTGGAATTTGAAAATTAATTTGGAAATTCGTAAATTGAAAATTCGTAAATTCCCCAAGCTCACCTTGAGAATTCAACCGAAATAAGGTACAATAAAAGGACTTAATTGAATCTTCCTATGGCCCGCTTCCCAAACGACTCCAAGTATCCTCCCCATGTTCTGGAAACCCTTGAGCAGGTGGAGATGCTGAAACTCAACGGCGAACACGACAAATCCATTGGTCTGGCCCAAAAGCTGCTGGTGGAGGATCCCGATTGTGTTGGCGCCCTGGAGGAAATCGCCGACAACTACGTGAGCCTGGAACAGCACGAACGCGCCGAAAAGGCCGCGCAGCGCGCCCTGCAACTCGACCGAAACAGCTACACCGCCTATTACATCTTGGGCTTTTTGGCCTCAAACCAGCACAAATGGGAATTGGCCTTGGAATTCCTCAAACGCTCCAACATCCTGTGTCCCAA
>CAZURX010000030.1:0-6472 GCA_964623015.1 uncultured Candidatus Peribacteria bacterium | reverse complement strand
TTTGGAGCGCGCGCTCAACCTGGATCCCGACAACAGCCTGACCCTGTGCGATTTGGGCATCTGCTATCTGCAGACCAAAAATTTCGAAAAATCGGTCGAATTGCTCAAGAAGGCCATGGACATCGACCCACAGAACAAGCGCATCCAGGAATGCTACCAGGCGGCCAAAACCTTCAGCGAGCGATTCTCCGCCCTGACCACTCCCAAGACCCGGCCGACCCCACAACGGAAGACTTTTATGTAAGCGTTAAGCGTTAAGCGTTAAGCGGTAAGCGGTAAGCCATGGTTTTCTAAATTTATGGCATCTTTTTGAGCTTACCGATTAACGCTTACTGCATCGAAGTTGCACACCAATGGCGATTTGGGATAGGGTAGGATTATGTCCACCAAGAAGATTCGAGTCATGGGTTTCGGCACGTTCGACGGATTGCATCCGGGCCATGTGAGCGCCCTAAAACAGCTCAGGGTTTTGGGCGACGAGGTTTTTGTGGTGGTCGCGCGGGACAAAAACGTGGAAAAAATCAAAGGCTTCAGGCCTCACCTTGACGAGCAAAAACGATTGGAGGCGATTATGAAAACAGGCCTCGTGGACCATGTGATCCTTGGAAACGAAACCCATTTTTATCAATGCCTCGTGGACCATCGGCCCGAGGTGATCGGCCTGGGGTACGACCAGCGCGCCGACCTCGACCATTTGGCCAAACATTTCCCAACCATTCGGATTGTGCGACTGGAGGCGCTGAAGCCGCATATCTTCAAGACCAGCATACTCAAAGCCATAAGCGGTAAGCAGTAAGCAATAAGCCGCGGACCTCGCTTAACGCTTACCGCTTAACGCTTGAGCTCAAGGGCTTTCTTCCCTATAATCTGATCGTAAATATAAAAACAAATGCACCTCTTCCGGCATTTCAGCAACGTGAGTTTCGGTCAGCGCCTCCTCTGGTTTCGGCGTGTGGCCAAAAACGGCTGGCACAACCTGATGCGGAACAAGATCCTCACGATCGCCACCACCCTGATCATCGCCCTGATGTTCTTTGTGTTCAACCTGGTTTTGGCGCTCACGTACGCCAGCGACTCGGTTCTCCATTCGATCGGCAGGAAAGTGGACATCCGCATCGAGACCCAGCCCACGGCCGAACTGTATTCCATCCAGACCTTGGCGAACCGGCTCAAGGAATTAAAGGAAGTGGATCAGGTCATTTTCATCAGCAAGGAAGACGCGCTCAAGAATTTTGGCGAGAAATACCCCAACGTGCTTTCGTTCCTGGATCGCAACAACCTGAAGAATCCCCTTCCCAACGTGATCCGCGTGGTCAGCAAGGATGTCGCCTTCAACGAGGTCATCATCCAGTTTTTGGAAACGCCTGAATTCGCCCAAGTGGTCAACCAGGAAAAACTGAAAAACGACAGCGACCAAAAAAGCCGAAACGAAAAAATCCTGAACATCACCGAATTCATCAAGGAGGTCGGCTTTTGGCTCAACCTCGTCTTCGCGCTGGTCTCGCTCCTCATCATCTTCAACAGCATCAACATCAACATCCACACTCATCGCTTCGAGATCAACATCATGCGGCTGGTGGGGGCCAAGATGAATTTCATCCGTGGCGGCTACCTGTTCGAGGGCATGCTCTATGCGATCCTCGCCTTCTCCATCAGCCTGCTTTTTTCACAAATCACCCTTCTCTACCTCAGCAAAAACCTGATCGGCGTGATCACCAACGAGAATTTGCTCATCGGACTGGATTCCATCCTCCTGCATTTCGAGGACCGCTTCTGGCTCACCTTTTTGTGGCAATTCTTCGGCGTCATGAGCGTGGGGATTGTGAGCAGTTATTTGGCGACGGAGCTTTATTTCAGGAAACGATTCTCTTTCTAAATTCTAATCGAGGACCCAATAGAGGACCTAATGGAGGATCTAATCGGGAAAATTAAACCAAACAATCGGTCCTCAATCGGTCCTCGACAGGTCCTCAATCAGGCCTCAAATGAATAAGCATATCAATACAGAGAGCATTGTTCTCCGCAAGACCGACTTCAACGAGGCGGACCGGATCGTGACCGTGCTCACGCCGGATCTTGGGAAGATCGACTGCATCGCCAAGGGCGCGCGGCGACTCAAGAGCAAGTTCTGCGGACGACTCGAGCTGTTTTGCCATGTGCGGCTGTCGGGCTTTCAGGGCCGGGAGCTTGTGACGCTGGACGAAGCCCATCTGATCACCCCCTTTCCCCAAAACCAGACCCTGGAGCAACATCGGATCCTTTTCACGCTTGCGGAAAGCACGCACAAGCTCATTCACTCCCACCAGCACATCGAGGGCGCCTACCCCCTTCTCATCGAGACGCTCGAAGCCCTGCGCGCGACCACGAAGCATGACGCCCTGCTGTACGCCTATTTGATTCGGCTCCTCACGCTCACGGGCTTTCTGCCTCCCTGGAACCAATGTGCCCTGTGCGGCTCGGCCTTCCACGCCTCGCATCCGGTTTTTGTCCGCCTCGGCGATGCCCACGCCATTTGCGTCAACTGCAAAAACCCCGCGGACCGTCCGCTCAATGCTGGTATTCCCCAGTGGATCAACCACATGCAACGGGCGCCGATGGCCGAATCGCTGAAAGTCGCCTCCGCCGAGGGACAGCGGAACGAGGTTTGGAATTGGCTCAAGGAGGTGCTACAAAATATTTTGACTTACCCACTGAAGACGGAGGAGTTCTTGGTGGGCTAAAGAAATTTTGAAGAATAAAAAACTGCCCATTTTATTTGGCAGTGTTTTTATCTGGAGCGGGTAACGGGAGTCGAACCCGTCTCTCAGCCTTGGGAAGGCCGCATAATACCGATATACTATACCCGCGCAAGTATGGCCCGCCCGAAGCAGGCTTATTGCACGAAATCGATTGTAGAGGATAGTTTTTGAAATTGCAAAAATTCTGTTGCGCTCAGTGAGGAATCCAATTAAAATTCTTACGCTCAATTTCTGCGGGTGTAGCTCAGTTTCAGCCACAGGCTGATCCGCCTCTGGCGGAGATTAGAGCTCACACACCAAAGAACCATACACCATGCGGGTGTAGCTCAGTTGATTAGAGCGTCGCCTTGCCAAGGCGAAGGCCGAGGGTTTGAGTCCCTTCACCCGCTCCATCCATCTACGCTAAAGCTTCGATGGATTTTTGAGCGTGGCCAAAATTTGCTCTCAATCCCCCAAACCCTCGAAAAACTTCCAGATGTCCGAGCCGGCGTGGTCAGGCCAGGTGTGGGGATAGTAGGCGCCGCCCCACTCGGTGCTGTCGTTGTGCGGGCACCAGACGACCGGGGCCACGGGGTTGCATCCCTGGTAGGCCACACAGTTCAGGTCGAGCGGTTCGACGGGGACGGTCTTTGAGCCGCATTGGTCCTGTTTGAGCAGCTGATCGCGCGCCACAAGGCCCGTTGAATAGGGGGCCAGATTGTCTTTCGGGTTGTGCATGATCATGGCCGCCACAGGCCCCGCGCATTCGTTGATGGTGGTGCCGCCGCCCACGCTCCCGATGGCGCGGAGCACATTGCCGCGGGCGCAAGAAAGGCTGTTGGTGAACCAGGCTCCGAGCGAGTGACCGACCACATAGACGTGATCCAGATCGATGCAGTAGCTGTCGGAAAACTCCTGAAGCAGCTGGTCAAACAGCTTAAAGTCTCGGAGATCGCTGGCCTTGTCGCCGGGGTCGCTCCAGCTTCGGCTGGGCCCCTCCTCGGGCAGGCCCGCGGGATAAATGAAGATGGCTTTTCCCTTCGAGGCCTCCTCGACCTTGTAGTAGCCGCGCACCTGCGTGTTCGGATTGGTGCGGCCGTGGAAGGCAAAAACCAAGTTGATTGGCTTATCCTTGCTGTAGCCCGAGGGGATCACGGTGATGGTGTGGCGCCTGAGACCATCCACAACAAAACTTGTCGGAGCGGGACTGGGCGGTGTTTTTCCGCAACCCGCGGATAAATTTTTATGCACGCCCGTGAACTTTTGGGTGCCCTCCTTGTCCAAGATCAATTTGTGGATCAGATAGGCCATCTGGCCGCGTGTCATGAAGCCCTGGGGCAACACGGAATAGCGGGAGAAAATGTTGTTGTCGTGCACAAAGTCGATGTACTTCTGGTACCACGGATCCGAGGCCGAGCCCAAGGTCACAGGGAAACTCTCGATGCCCATCTTCAGGCCCTCGACCAGGTTCACGTTCTGCGCGGGCTTGAATTTGCCGTCGGGGTAGCCCTTCACAATCCCCTGTTCCTGCGCGTAGCAGACATATTTGGCGAACCATTCCGCGCGGACATCGGGGAAGCAGTTGAGCGAATGGCCGATGTCCTCCGAAACGCTGGCCTCGTCGCTCGCGAGCGAACGGAGGCTGGCCTCGAGGATGATCTTGAGGATTTCGGCGCGGTTGATCTTGGCCTCGGGCTTGAAAGTGCCGTCTTGGTATCCTTCCACCACGCCGCGTTCATGCAAAAAGACGATGCTGTCCTTGTATTCCGAACCGCTGATATCCGAGAACGGCAAAGCGGCGGCTGAGGCCTGCCACGACACCGAAGAAACTCCGATGCCAAAAGCCAAAGCCATGGTTCCGAGCTTTTTTTGAAGAGAATTCATAGACAAAATGCTTTAACTCAAAAGTGACAAGTAATAGAAGTGATAAGTGACAAGAGTCCAAGTGCTACGGCGCTAAACTATTCGGAGGTCCCAAAAGAACCCATCCAAAGTCTACTGGAAAAGACGGAAAAACGAAACTTCCGATCTCGCTATTTAATGTCCAAGCCTATTGCTCCGACACCGTATTTTTCGAGCGTATCCGATTGGCCAGCCAAGCGACCCCCGTTGCCGCGGCCACCGGAATTCCGCCGGGAACGACCGCGATCAAAACCGTGGCGGCCGCGATGCGGCCCGCCTTGACCAAATTCTCTCGAGAGAAGAGTTCGGATGAATTTTGGATTTCCGTCACCGCGCTAACGGATTCGGCCATTTCAATTGACGACATAGGGAGGGGGGTTGGGGGCAAACTGGGACTGGAGGATTTTATCAAATTCACTATTTACCGCAAGCTTTTTTTTCCACTTTTTCATAGTCCTTTTTTCGCTTGTGCTGGTAATCGGCCTTGCACTTGCAGGAACTGATCAGCCACAGGCTGAGATCCTCGCCTTGCACGCGCACATACGAGAGTTTCCGTTCGCCGTTATTCTTGAACGGACCCTCCACCTTGACTCTCTTTCCCTCCAACTTCATGCGCGTCAATTCCTTGGCCTGTCTTCCCCGTTTGACCTCCGATTCACACGAGGCATCGCCCTTGCGCATGCATTTCTCGTTTTCCGTGGATTCGGGGCAATCCACCCCCCAAATACGGATGCGAACGAGACGCCCGTCATCCAACCGCGCATCAAAGGTGTCCCCGTCCACCACGCAAACGACCTCGGCTTCTTGACCATTTTCCAACCAAATCGATTCGGCTGAGACAGGGCGGCTATGAACATCATGGCAATCCGGCAATTCCGCCTTGGCCACCTGCGGGGCCAGGACCGACAAAATAGCAGCCAAAACAGCGGCGCGAAGGGGGTTTTTGGAATTTGAAATTGTATCTAGCTGATGACCCTGATTTTCGATTGTTTCCATAAATAGATTGTAATGAATAAGTATTTATTTAAACAAAATATTGAAATATTGTCAATAATATAGTATAATAATTTATAATCCTTAAAATTTTACATATGGCTCTTTCATCTTTTGAAGTTGCGTCGTTTGACCTTGAAAATGTCCGTCACCAGGTGGCCGCCGAGGCCCCACGTATCGCTGAACTGGGCCAATGGCCGGATTGGATGAAAGGCAATGCGGTCGAAAGCCTCACCACCCGTATTCCCACGGCAGAAAAGACCGCGCCCGGATTCGACGCAGGCATTGCCTGCGCCCTCGAGATGATCCCCCGCGACAAGCAGGCTTTGGCCGCCGCCCTCCATGCCGCCTACACCCCGGAAAAAGTAGCGCAGATCCGCAAGGAACTGGAACATCTTGATCCCGATTCCGAAACTGCCTGGTGGCTGGCTGCCTGCAAAATCTGCGACGACGAAGGTGGGGTGAACACTGACCAATTTAAGAAGCAACTTGAGGATTTTGACGCTCTGACCCACAACCCATCCGAACGCCTAAAAGCCGCCACTAGAGAATACACCCACAAACTTACCTTGTTCGAAACCCAAACCTACGGAATCCCCTTTGGGACTGTGGACGGATGCATGCAGGGCGCCTATGTCGCAGGCTACCCCGCCGCCGCCATGTACGCCGAAAAATACGGCATCTACTTCATCGGCACCTACCACGAATCGCTTGGACTCGAAGACTTTAAGTGGTCCGATGAAAAGGACGAAAACGGACGCGCCAAATCCGGCCCCGTCTTTGGCAGCAAGCAATTCGTGAAGTGCACAAACGAAGAGGAATTCAAGCGCGCGCTGGAGATCGTGAAAAAGAAATGGCCG
>CAZURX010000029.1:0-9969 GCA_964623015.1 uncultured Candidatus Peribacteria bacterium | reverse complement strand
CCAATGCACGGAAGGGAATTACGGTAACCGTTTATTTTTATCTACTGCGGTGCCACCCCCGCCATCAGACCACCTCTCAAACACACGAAAGTCGAGGCACGAAATTCTAAACAAATTCCAGGCAACCCAGAAATCAAAGTCCGAACGGCACAAACGGGACAAGCCATACGATAATCAGCAGACAGACAAATGAATGGAGTTTGGATTTTGTCTTTTGTGGCCTGGAATGTTTGGGCCCTGTTTAGGCTTTAGGGCCTAGGCTTTCGGAAATTTAGGGGCAAGGGGGCAAATTTGCGACTTGGAAAGCGTCATGGTAACTTTAATTCATCAAAATTTAACCAGGAGCGTTCCATGGAACCCAAAGCCCTCATCGTCGCCATCCAGAAGGACCTCCACTATCTTTGAGGGCATCGGCGCCGAAGCCAAACGCCAAAAGGCCGTGGAAGCCTCCAGCGTGGAGGGTTTTTGGGACAACCGCGACAAGGCGGAGCGTATTTTGAAAGAGGTGAAATACTGGACCCATCTGATCGAAACGTGGGACAAGATCAGACAAAAGGCCAAGGACCTTGAGGATTTGGAAAAAATCATCAATCCCGAGGACAAATCCGAGGCCGAAACTTTCGAGAAGGATCGCCAAGCCCTCGAGGCCGACTACCAAAAGCCCATCTTTCGCTTTTTTTGAGCGGCCCCTACGACAAAAACGACGCCATTTTGGTGATTTCCGCGGGAACCGGTGGCGTGGAGGCCCAAGACTGGGCCGAAATGCTCCTGCGCATGTACCTTCGCTATTTTGAAAGAAAGGGCTTTGGCTTCAACGTCACCGAAAAACAAATGGGGGGCGAAGCAGGCATCAAAAAGGCGGTGGTCGAGGTGAAAGGCATGCTCGCCTATGGCTACCTGAAATCCGAGCACGGGGTGCATCGGCTGGTCCGCCTATCCCCCTTCAACGCCAAAAACTTGCGCCAAACCAGCTTCGCGCTGGTCGAAGTGCTTCCGGTGCTGGCCGAGGACGAGGGCGTCACCATCGACCCCAAGGATCTGCGCATCGACACCTTCCGATCCGGCGGGGCCGGCGGCCAGCATGTGAACAAGACCGAATCCGCGGTGCGCTTCACCCATATCCCGACTGGCATCGTGGTCGCCTGCCAAACCGAACGCTCGCAGATCCAAAACCGCGCGCAGGCCATGGCCATTTTGAAGGCCAAACTGATGCACAAGCTGATGGAGGAGAAAAAAGAGAAGGTCGAGGAATTGAAAGGCGGGTACAAGGAAGCCGCATTCGGCAACCAGATCCGCTCCTACACTTTCCAACCCTACACCCTGGTGAAGGACCACCGCACCGATGCCGAGACCAGCCAAGTGCATGAGGTGATGGATGGGGATCTGGACCTTTTTGTCGAAGCGTATTTGCTGGAAACCACAAAGCCAAAAACCTAATTTTTCCATTTTTCATTTTACATTTTTCATTTCATTGAAATCCAAAATTTAAAATCGACTTGCTCCGCAAATGTAAATTGTAAAATGTAAAATGTTAAATCATTGTTAATTATGTCCCTCAAGATTCAAACCGGCGACAAGAACCCGATCCTGCGACAGGTCTCGAAACCGGTTCCCCAAATCACCAAGAAGACTATGAAACTGATCAAGGACATGGAAGTGGCCCTGGATTTGGAAAAGGGGGTGGGGCTCGCGGCGCCCCAGGTGGGCGAAAACGTGCGGATTTTCTTGGCCCTGCTGGATGGCAAACGCCTGACCGCCATGATCAATCCCGAATTTTTGGGCCATAGCGAAACTTTAGCCTGCGCGGAAGAGGGGTGTTTGAGCCTTCCGGGCGAATGGGGGCAGGTGGAACGCTTCACCGAGGTGACGATCCGGTTCCTGGACACCAAGGGCCGCCCGAACACCCTGAAGCTCAAGGACTTCAACGCCCGCATTGTCCAGCACGAAATGGACCATTTGGACGGGATTCTGTTCACGGACTATGTGAAGGTGGAGGCAAACTTTTTGCAGATGCCCAAACTGCCGGAAACGGAGCGATTGTGACAAAAAACCCCTGAAAGGGGCAATTAGCTTTGCCAATAGGGAAAGCCTCAAAAACACCCGAATCCCCTTCGTGGATTCCGCGTGTTTTTGCCCTCACTCCGCAGCGGGCTGCCCTTCGACCCAGCTCAGGGCCGCCCTTGCTCTGTTCGGTCGGCTTTCTCGCTATTTTTCCAATAGGGAAACGCTTGGATTTGCTGCAATCCGCTGGGTCGCCTGCGACGACCACGTATTCACGCAAATCAATCCTCGCCCCAGTCGCGCTACCAAAATACGCGCTCCTTTCGGCTCGGAACGCGTTTCTCGCTACTTAGGTGGTGCTCGGGAGAGGACTTGAACCTCCATCCACCAATGACGGAGACATAGCGCCCCGACCCTAAAGATTCCACAACCTTTAAAAAATCCACTGTTTTAAGGCAGGGGATCCAATTTTTTTAATGGTGCTCGGGAGAGGACTTGAACCTCCACGCCCTTGCGGACATAGCGCCCTGAACGCTACGTGTCTACCAATTCCACCACCCGAGCACAGCTCAAAGACTTTAAAACTTCCTTCGTAAATTTTCAAGTCTTTGTTCTCCGCTCCGTGTCCTCGCTTTGCTCGGCCAGCTTTGCTACGAAACGCTGCGCTTACGGCTTTGCACCCGAGCACATGTCAAATCAACACGCAGCCCATTCTAAGGGAGGCGCAAGAGTTTGGCAAACCAAATTACGCTCATTTGCTTTAACTGTCGTTACGTTCTATCATTTCCATCGTATTGCACCGTGCATTACCCATTAACCAAAAAACATATGGAAAACTCTTTACCCAAGAAGTTCCTCATGATCACCGCGGGACTCTTCCTCGCTGTGGCCGCCGTTTGCATGGTCTACGGCGTCATCCGACCCGGATGGTACCGGAATATCAAGGCCGAGATCACCAGCCAGCCCTACGCGCGCACCATCACCGTGGATGCCGAGGGCAAGATCACGGCCAAGCCCGACATCGCACTCATCGACCTCTCGGTGGTGAGCCAAGGCAAAACCGTGAAAGCCGTGACCCAGGACGGCAACACAAAAATGGCCCAGGTGACCGACGCCGTGAAAAAATTGGGCGTGGACCCCAAGGACATCACCACTTCGCAGTACAACCTTTATCCCCAGTATGTCTATCTGGAAAGGCAATCGCCCCGCATCGACGGCTATAACCTGACCCAGCAGATCCACGTCAAGGTCCGCAAGCTCGAAATCGTGGAGGATGTGCTCGACGGTGGAATCGCGGCCGGGGCCAACCAGGTCGGCCAACTGAGTTTCGACATCGACGATTCCAGCCAACTCAAAAAGGAGGCTCGGCAAAGGGCCTTCACCACGGCCAAGGAAAAGGCGCAAGAAATGGCCAACGCCGCAGGCGTACGACTCGGCCGCGTGATCACCTTTTCGGAGGGCACGGGCTATCAACCCCCCATGTTCGCCAACTACGAGATGAAGGCGATGGATGCGGCCGGTAGCGCCATGCCCGAGGCCGCCATCGAGCCGGGCAGCAAGGAATTGAACCTGACGGTGAGCGTGACGTACGAGATTGAATAATTAAATTTCTTCAAAGGCCTCCTTCCGGATTGGAGGGCGGCCTTTTTTCAATGTCAGCACATGACTAAGCCACCACCACCCCTGCCACCCGCTTGGCGACCCTCCTCGAAAAAGAGGAAGACAAAAGAAGAACCAATAGCAACCCCATCACAAACACAGGCCAGGACCTTGATGCTTCGAAATTCCCGCGGAAATACCCAAGGGCAATCATGGCGCGGATTAGGAACCCATGAAAAACATAAATCACCAAGGAGCTTTCCCCTATTGTCGTCATCCAAAAACGACTTTTTGGAACAAGCATCATCACGGCGAACGATATCCCTAGCTCCAACGCGTAGGTCAGACCTCTGAATATCCCGCCCAGAGAGCCTATCAGTCCGAACGTTTCGTATCCCCGGCTACCATACAGCCATGACACGTCGAACTCGGAAGCCAAAAAAATCGAAAGCCGAAGCGCGCAGGCCAAAACCAAAAGTGCGATTATTTTCCTTCCCCATCCCGAAGCCATCGCCTTCACTCCATCGATCGAAAGATGAAATCCGACCACATAGAATGGCAAAAAATATAATGTTCTCGAAAGACTAAAAAAATAACCGAGATGGGCCACATAGCCCGCCCCAATCCCCACCAGAAAAGCAATCGGGACGGAGGCCCTAGACCTGGAAATCAAAGGCAACATCGCGTGCCAGCAACAGAGGCTCAACAAAAACCACATGATCCAATACGGCGTCAATGGGTTCCAAGAGAATCTGCCCCCAGCATCTGCCACCTTGTAGATTAGGTCAAAAAGCAAATAAAGGGTCGCATAGCGAGCCAAGACGCCCCTGAATCTCACAGGGTCCCCAACGTATCGTTTTGAAAACACTCCCGCCACAAAAACAAAAAGCGGCATGTGAAAGGAATACAAAAAAACGTAAATGCCCCTCATGGCGCCAGACTGACTGATCCAAGGCTCAATCAAATGCCCAAACACCACGAGCAGAATCAGAACGCCCTTCAAGTTATCAAAAAACGGATCTCGGACGGATTTTGACCTCTCAAGGCTCGATTTTAACGGTTTTTCATCCGACATTAAATATCTGAATAATTTTTAATGGTGCCCAGGAAAGGACTTGAACCTTCACGCCTTGCGGCACTGGCTCCTAGGGCCAGCGTGTCTGCCAATTCCACCACCTGGGCTTAATCTTGAACCTTTTTGGTCTCGGATTTTAACCCGAGCATGCCTGAATGTTAAGTTTTAAATGGGCTTTTGACAAGGAGCAACTTTTTCCCAATCCCCGTTTCTGCTATAATCCGATTCAGAAAAAATTAAAAAATAAAATATGAAACTCAAAAAAATATCCAGCGTGGCGATTTTGATCCTATTGGCCCTTCCCGTGGTCGCCTTGGCTTTTACCCTTGGCGACGGCGAGACACCCCTGCCCAACCCCATCAGCGACGATTTTTACACCGCGGGCCAAAGCATCACGCTTGAAAATCCTGTTTACGGAGACATGATGGCCGCGGGGGGGCAGATCCAAATCGAGGAGCCAGTTTCGCAGGATCTGACGCTTGTGGGCGGGAACATCTCCATCCAAAGCGAGATCGGGGACGACGCACGGATCGCGGGGGGCGACATCCGCATCGGCTCGATCATCAAAGGAGACCTGATTGTCGGGGGCGGATCCATTGCAATCGACGACGAAGGATTCGTGGGCGGCGATTTTGTTTTTGGCGCGGGTTCCGTGAAGATCAACGGAACGATCAACGGCAATGTGCTGGGAGCGACGAACGAACTGTTCATCAACAGCGAGATCAAAGGAAACGTCCGCCTGATGGACATCGAAAAGATCACCTTTGGCCCCAACGGAAAAGTGCTTGGCGATTTCAGCTACCGGAGCGCGGAGGCCAGCCCTACCGTCACCTCCGAAACAGTGATGGGAAAAATCTCCTACAGCGCCACCGAAGTGCCAATGGAAGAAAAGGATTTCCGAAAAATCGCCTGGGGAGTCCTTTCCGGCTTTTCGATCTTCGGATTCCTGAGCCTGCTTTTCACCGGCCTCTTCTTCCTGTGGGCTTTCCAACACCTTTTGATCCAAGCCTCAAGAGCCGCTGGCGTCAAAATCCTGCCCAGCCTTGGCTTCGGCTTCCTGATCGCTTTCGCGACCCCCGCCATCCTGCTCGTCCTCCTGATCACCGGGATCGGCCTACCCCTTTCCCTGATTTTGCTTTTCGCCTGGCTTCTGATTCTACTGATCGGCAAACTGGTCGCGATCCTAATGATTGGCATGCGCCTGGTCCGCTCGGACGAGAAAAGCAGTTTCCCCCGACTTTACTGGGCCTTTGCCGTGGGAGCTTTTATCTTCTCCCTTCTCGCCATGATTCCCGTTTTCGGCTGGATTCTGCGGCTATTGCTCAATCTGCTCGGCATCGGCGCGCTTCTGTTGGTTCTGGCCAACTTCTACAAATCGGAGCATAAAAAGAAAATTGTTTAACCTAAAAGCAATTTTTAATTTTTAGTTTTTAATTTTTAAACAATTTTTAATGAAATAATCTCTAATGATTAAACACGACCTTAGTTTATAAATTAAAAATTTCAAATTAAAAATTCCGTTATGTACGCCATCGACACCCATTGCCACCTGACGCTTTCGCCCAAAAAGGAGCAGACGGCCATGATCCACCGCGCCCACGAGGCGAATGTGCTCAAGATGATCACCGTGGCCTGCACCCTGCCCCAAGCGAAAGATTGTTTGGCCTTGGCCAAGGAGCATGAGTGGATTTTTGCGACCGCGGGCATCCACCCCACGGACTTGTCCGACGATTTGGAGGGCGACCTCAAGCAGGTTTACGAGATAGCCAAAACCGAGCGAAAGATCGTGGCCGTCGGGGAAATTGGGCTGGATTACTACCACGACAAGTTTGCACACGGACTTCAGGTCGATTTCCTGAGCGCCCAGCTTCAGATCGCCAAACGACTGGGAAAGCCCGCCATTCTGCATTGCCGGGCAGGCAAAAACCCCGAGGAGAACGATTCGGCGTTTGAGGATCTTTACGCCGTGCTCCAGGACGAACGGATCAAGGACGCCGTGATGCACTGCTTCAGCGGAAACCAGCGACAGGCCGACGAGGCCTTGGACTTGGGGCTGATGATCTCATTCACGGGGAACATCACTTTTGACCGCAACGTGAAACTTCGGGAAGTCGTCAAAAACATCCCTATGGGACGGATCATGATCGAAACCGACTCCCCTTTCCTGACCCCCAAAGCCTATGACGAAAAGCCCAACGAGCCGGCCTATGTGGTCGAGGTGGCGAAAACCATTGCGGAGGTGAAGGGGCTTTCACTCGACCAGGTTTTGACGGAGACAAGCAAGAACGCGGAGCGGTTCTTCAATATCTGATAGGGGACTCTTCCTGTTATTATTCAAAATTTATTTTGGATTCTGATTTTGGATTCGGCTTATTCCTTTTTTTGGCGAGTTTGTATCCATCCAAAACCCCTCTCCAAAATTAATCATTTTACTGTGACCATATTTGCCTAATTGATCATTCAGGTATTTGATTAATCCAGTAATCTTAGCAAACGAATCATTAATCATTTCCCCCATTGTGGGATGGCCAAGTATTTGGCTTGGACAACTATGCCCATGCTCTCTCGCAATTTGAGGTGTCAAATACAATTGATTAAGACACCGAATTAAATGGTTTTCTTCCAATTCTTCGATTCTACTTAGCGTTTCGGCATCTAAGAAGGGTGAATACGAGTTAATTATGTCATTTATTTTATTAGTATTGTTCTCTAAAACATCCCTACCCCACTGAAACCAATTCCTCTTAGGGACTACAGGTGCATCGGTTCCAAAATCCAACTGTTGGATTTCAAAAATTAATGCCGAACTGAACAAGCTAGCATAGCTTTCTGGTCTAGCCTCATTTTTTGGATCCATAGATGCCTTGATCATCTTTGCAAAAAAATCTGCGATTTCACCCACTGGTCGAATGAATTTTTTTAGCGCAATGAACTTGAATTTATCCCTTTCCCTTTTTCTATCGTTCTCGACAACCCGATCGATCAAAAAGAACACGACCGCAATACCGACAATTTCAGAAATAAAATTTGGGAAATAATTATTCACAAAACTATTGTTGCTGACATAATCGACAATGCCAAAAGCCCCAAGCAAAACAATAAAAACAATAAGCGCAATTTTTTTCATAAAACGAATTAAATTTTTGATAAAAAAAATATCTTTTGGCACTATGCCCTCTCGGAATGAAAAAATTGAGGCCCATCTGTCTCTGGTCCGCTCCTTCTCTTTTTCGGCAATTCCCCGAACACTTCTCTAACCGCCTCAGCAATGGATTTTGCCTGGGAGGTTTGGATTTTTTGAGATGAAATAATTTTAGAGCGGGGCATCAGCACCTTTCCGAAACCCAATTTTTCCGCCTCCTTCAGCCGTTTTTCGAGCTGGGCCACGTTTCGGATCTCGCCGGAAAGGCCCATTTCGCCCAGCACCACCCATTCGGGCGGGATCGGGCGCTGGAGCTTGGAGCTGGCGACGGCCATGGCCACGGCCAAATCCACAGCCGGCTCGCTGATTTTCAGGCCGCCCACGACATTCACGAACACATCTGAGGAATCGAGACGAATCTCGGCGTACCGCTCCAGCACGGCCAAGATAATATTCAAACGATTCAAGTCGATGCCGCTGGCCGTGCGCTTGGGGTAGCCGAACTTGGTGTACGAGGTGAGGGCCTGCACCTCAACCAAAAACGTCCGCGTGCCCTCGAGCACGGGCACGATCACGGAACCGACGGGATTTTCGGCACGCCCCTCGAGAAACAGCGCGGAAGGGTTTTTCACCTCCTCCATCCCCTTTTCGGCCATGCTGAACACGCCCACCTCGTCGACGGCTCCAAAACGGTTCTTGGTGGTGCGGAGCAGGCGGAATTGCTGGAAACGGTCGCCCTCCAAAAACAAAACCGTGTCCACCAAATGCGTGAGGGTTTGCGGACCGGCCAAGTTCCCATCCTTGTTCACATGGCCTATGAGCAAAATGGGCACGTTTTTCGCCTTGGCGAACTGCATGAGCTGCTCGGCCACGTAGCGGACCTGCGTGACAGAACCGGCCTGGCTTTCGACCAACTCAGAGGCCATGACCTGCACGGAATCGACGACCGCGAAATCGGGGCTCTCGGCCTCGAGGGTGGCCAAGACCGTTTCGAGACTATTCACGTTCAGAACCTGGATTGGATTTTTGAGGTTCAGCCGTCGGGCGCGATCCGAAATCTGCTCGACCGATTCCTCACCTGAGAAATAGATCACTTTCCGATTCCCCTCCGCCATGCGGTCGCACACTTGGAGCGTAAGGGTCGATTTGCCGATACCCGGGTCTCCGGCCAAAAGCGCCATGGAATCGGGCATGAATCCGCCGCCCAACACCCGATCGAATTCGCCGATGCCTGTGAAGAGGCGCTGCTTCTTCAATTTGAAATCCATGATCGTGACCGAGGGCTTGGCAGGCCTCGCCGAGGCAATGGCCATCTTTTTTGGATTGGCATCCACCACATCCTCGACCAAGGTGTCCCAGGCACCGCACTGCAGACACTGGCCGTTCCATTTGGGGGACTTGGCGCCACAGGCCGAGCAGACATAAATTGATTTTAATTTCATAGTGTCAAATTACGAATTACGAATGATTACTTTCTCTTACCGTCTTCTGAATACAGCCAATGATTCTTAAAATTTCATCACAATCGTTTAGCAGTAAAGAAATTCCACTCTGACTGACAATACCGGAATCCCGCAATAACCTGATCCAACAACTTGTCTCACGAGCCTCTTTGCAGGCAATCTTTAATTAAAATACAAAATCAATCCTTGATTGCCCTCCCAATGCCTCCTCAACATTTGCTCCTATTTAAGTGCCACTCCTGAGCACCTGCCTCCCTAGATCAAATTCCCTATTTTCGTGAATGAGCGACTGGTACAGACTTATGATTTTCAGCGCAAAACTGTATGTCTTTTCTTGGATAATACTGTTTTTCATACAAAAACTAGTAATTTGAAACTCATAATTCGTAATTGAGTCTAGTAAACATTTGTTCACCTGTCAACTAAATCAACCCGCAACCAAAAACCCCTTTTGGGAGGCAGGGGTTTTTGGACTGACCATTCCGAGGCAACTTAGCAAAAAGACTTAAGAGCAATCCACTATCGCTTAATTGGAACATCGAAGAACCTCTTTTCGATCAGGTTGGGAACCCTCAAGCGTCATCTTAATTTTAGATAAAGAAGACATTTTCTCCGGCACCTCCTCCGTTTTCACCCTTCTGTTTCTTTGATATCGCGCCTCCAGCTCGACCACCTTTTTTGCCATGGTC
>CAZURX010000028.1:454-10156 GCA_964623015.1 uncultured Candidatus Peribacteria bacterium | reverse complement strand
GTCACGCTCCCTTCAGCCCTGCCGGGAATCATGACGGGAGCCATCCTCGCCATGGCCAACTACCCGACGTTCGACCCCAACTTCTACACGGATTCCTTCACTTTGCGACCTGTGGAGAAAGACGAGAAGGTGGATCCCACGGTACCCTTGTTCAAAAAAAACGAGATGAACAAATACGTGAACATGACCGACGAAGAACGCGAGGACCCGACGATCCCCAGATACATGTTCGAGAACAAGTTTGGGCCCGGCGTTTTCAAGAACAAAACCGTGTCCGAAGTCTACGAACCCGGCTCCGCGTTCAAACCCATTGTCATGGCCTCGGCGCTGGACGCCAAGGAGGTCGAGCCCCAGACCACCTTCATGGACGACGGCCCGCTCAAAATCGACGACTTCACCATCAAGAACTCCACTAACCAGTATTGGGGCAAGACCACCATGACGGAAGTACTGGAAAAATCGCTCAACACCGGCATGTCATTCGTTGCAAAAAAGCTGGGCATGGAACTCATGTACAAATACCTGAAGGCCTTCGGCTTCGGCGAATACACCAACATCTTCCTGGAAGGCGAGACCAAAGGGCGCCTGGATTACTACAAACAATGGTCCAAGGCCCAGCTTCTCACCCAGTCGTACGGCCAGGGCATCATCGTGACCCCCCTCCAAATGGCCGCGGCGTGGGCGGCGCTCGCCAACGGCGGCAAACTGGTGCAACCTTATATAGTGGATAGCGTGATCAAAAAAGACCAAGTCATCAAGACCGAACCCCAAATCATCCGACGGGTCATCTCCGAAGAGGCAAGCAGCATCATCTCCTCGATGCTCGTCAGCTCCGTGGAGAACGGCTACGCGCACCGGGCCGGCATCCCGGGCTATTTGATCGCGGGAAAAACGGGGACCTCGCAGGTCGCGGGCAAAAACGGCAAATACGAAGTGGGCGACGGCTCCACCATCACCTCGTTCGGCGGCTACATCGCCTTCAATCCCCAATTCGTCGCCATCGTGAAGCTGGACCGCCCCCGCCTTGGTGCCGAGGACACCTGGGGCGAAAACACGGCGGCGCCCGCCTTCCGCGACATCGCCGAGTTCCTGATCAACTACTACAACATCCAGCCGTCCGAGAAGGCGAATTTGATCAAGGCGAAGCCTTAAATACTAGAGATTAGAGACTAGTAAACCTTTAGACTCGAAAACTGAGCTCAAGACTTGAAGACTACAAAAATAATATCAAATTCTTGATACCATCAAAAAAGACCGTTAGAATGCTGGTCGCCAACCAAAAACGTGCGGGTATAGTATAGTGGCTATTATATCGGTTTTCCAAACCGAGGATGCGGGTTCGATTCCCGCTACCCGCTCCATCCTCCTTCGCCAAGGCTTCGGAGGATTGCGCTTTCGTCATGCAGGAAGCGTCCGCCTGAGGCGGACGAAGCGAAAAAGGAGCGAAGGCCTCTAGGCCGCGAGCGACTATTTGAGCACTCGCAGCAACCCTGAACCAGAGCGCAAGCGATCTGCTCAGGGGCAGCGTGAATATTCCCGCTACCCGCTCCATTCTGGGATAAACTCCCATTAGGGGTATACTTTTTTTGAATAAGCTTCCATAAAGAGCTTCAGCAAGAGCTTCAGTTATTTTGTTTTTGGAGTAAGCTCTTCAATACAATCATTTCGTAAGCGTGATTCACCTCTTATGTCGGGTATTTTTTTGCATAATGAAATATCCTTATTATCCCTTGCCAGATCACTCAATATATTTCCAATGCAGGATTTTTGTTCCTCTGTATCAATAATAAATTTGCAATTATCAGCATCCTTACTCCTGAGAATCCCAGAAAAAAGGCATTCCTGTTGCTTTTTTATTTCTACTATCATAAAACACACATTAAAATTTTCCCCGATTTTATGTGATTTTCTATAATAGTAATCGTCTTTGCATGCAGTTCTCTGTTCATTCTCAAGCTCATCACAAACCGAGATTTGATCTAATGATTGGGCTAAATTAGTAATACAACTTTGGTGGCTAAAGTTTATTTTTTCAGTCTGCAATTTATCACAAAGATTTATATCTTTTTTATATAAAGCGAATTCATAATAACAACGATTTACATCTCTACTTTTTTCACAAACCTCAGGACTATCCGTATCGATTGCGCATCTTGAATCTTTACAGATTGGAGGTGAAATGCAGCTGATATCATCTGACATCATAGCTACACAACCTGTTCCGTAATAAATCCCATCATGGAGGCCTTTAGCCCTGTCGACAAAATTTTTATTAACAGCGGTATTTTTTCCACCACCTCCGCATCCGCATACTCCATCTGGTACAGGGGCACAATCATCATCAGATTCACATTTTCTTAAATCTTCAATTGCAGAAATATATTGGTTATATATTTCATCTTTTATTTTTTTTCTTTCATCTTCAGTTTTATGGACTTGTGTTTTTTCTTTGGGTTTATTTTTATATGCAGATATGTAATTTTTAAAGGAAAAAGCCAAGCCTGAAAAACCTATAACAAATATAACGATTGCAATAATTATTTTTTTTGAATTGTTCATTTTATTTGATTAAACAAAAATATCATATCACAATATAGTCATCTGCTCTCGAATAAGCTCCCATAAGGAGCTCAACGAAAAATCAGCACCAGGCGAAGCCTCGGGGATTATTAAACATGGTTTTGGACTTGCCCTAAAGCTTTTTCAAAAATTCCGTCCTAAGCACAATGGCCATGCCCTCCAGCTTGCAATCCACCTCCTCCGGATTGTCCGTGAGCCTGATTTTCGCCTTGGTCCCCCTCTTGAAGGTCTTGGAGGAGCCGCGAAGGGTCAGATCCTTGATCAGGGCGACCTCATCTCCATCCGCCAGCACATTCCCGTTGCTGTCTTTCGTGACCACGGGCCTAGCCTCATCCTCCTTTGGCTCAACACCATGGCGACCGTCCGCGCAATCGCACTCCACCATCAGTTCCCACTGGTTGGCGCACCCTTCGGTCTCGCAAACACCGACTTCCTCCAACACGGCCCCGCACCCGCCTTTGCAAATGTAATGTTTCATATTTCAATTCTTAATAGAACGCAGGAACTATAACACAGGGGAATCACGATACTGCAACCGAATTTTTTCCCTTATGTCGCTCATTTTGGCAGGTTTGCTTGAAAATCCCCAACCAACTGGTAATCTAGCTAGGCCTACTTTTTAAAAAACAAACTTATGAGCGACCTAAAGCCCCTCGAGATCGAAAAAACCCTCACCAAGCTCCTTGAACTCAAGGACAAACTTTTCGGCGTGAAGGAGGTCCTGAAAACCTACAAGATCAACTCCGACCGCCTGAAACAGCTCAAGATCGCCCGCAAGGAAATGGGCGAGCAGATCGAGGAGGAAAAGCGCCGCATCGAGGACGAATACTTGGCCGACAAGGATTTCGAGGAAGCCAAGAACGACGAACTAAACCTGAAAAACGACATCAAGGAAAAGAACGCGGAACTCCGCGAACTCATGGCCAAGGTGAACAAGGACCAGGACCTTTTGACCTACGACTACAACATCAAGGGCGAGCCGACCAAGGTGCAGGTGCAACGCGTGGTGAAAGTGTTCATCAACGGAAAGGAGGAGAAATAATTTGAGATTTCAGAATTCAGATTTCAGATTTAATTTAAAATTTTAAAATTTCATATTCGACATTGAAATCAGAAATCAAAAATCAGAAATCAGAATTGCGAAAAATTCCCCGTCTATATTGGATAGATTTTTTGCGGGGAATTTTCATCCTCATGATGATCGCCTATCATGCGGCCTGGGATGCGGATCTGCTCCATGTGGCGGGATTCAATCTTGAGTCCCCTTTCTGGGTCGTATTCGGACAAATTGTCCGGCTGGGGTTTATTTCATTGATCGGCTTTTCGTTGTTCCTTTCGCACCGAAAAAATCCCTCCTACTCCCTTTTTCTTGCCCGCCAAGCCAAACGCGCCGTGAAACTCTTCGGGGTCGCCCTGATCATTTCATTGGCTTCATGGATTTTTATGCCCGGGTCTTTCATTCGCTTCGGCATCCTCCATTTCATCTCGTTCGGCATTGTGGTCGGTGCCCTGATTCTCCCCTCGGCGTCGTTGACGGTTATAGTTCTTGTCGCCTCAATCGCCCTTGGAATCGTTTTCTCAAAACTCACAGTTTCCCTCTCTTTCCTGATCCCTTTTGGCCTGTCACCCGCAGACTTTAGCTCGATCGACTATTTCCCGCTTTTCCCCTGGATTTCAGTCATTTGCGCGGGCCTCCTGCTGGCCCGTTGGTTCGATCGGTTGTCTTGGCTCAAGAACCCCAAAAAGCTTCCCCGCATCCATTCGCTGGAATTTTTGGGGCGCCATTCGCTTCTGATCTACGTGTTGCACCAGCCCGTTTTATTTGGGCTCCTCCGCATCCTTGCCTGAAACCAGGGGATGACTGCCGTACTGGGCGAAGATGAGGCCATTGATCACGATCACCACCACGAAATAAGTCAGGAACCCATGGAATATCATGAGTATTTTCGGCAACACCTTGAGCGGCGTGATGTCGCCGTAGCCGATCGTGAGGAATGAGACCACGCTGAAATAGATGCTGTTCAGGCCATCGAGCGGACGCGAAAAGGCCGCCAGGTCATGAAATGAAATCAGGCGGAACCAGGCCGCGAAAACCAGCACGATCTGCATGACGGAAAGGGAGAACATGAGAATCAGCCAAACCCCCCGGTTCAGGTCGCTGTGGACCTGCGCGTAGATGCGGCCGCGCTTGAAAATGAAATTGCGCGAGTAGACGATCAAAAACTCCACAATTCGCTGGACCACGAAAATATAGAACAAAAATTGAAACTCGTTCGGGATTTGCTCCACCCAAAAAGGCAACGTGAAGCAAAACGCGGTGAGAAAAAGCATCAGGGTCTCGACCTTCACAAAAATGTACTCGCCCCCCTTGAAAAGCCAATGGGAAAGAGTCAGCCAACGATTTCCCCACTCGATGAAAAGGGAGAACCAGTGGACGATGAAGGTGTGGTGATGAATTTTTTCGGATTCCATTTTTTTAGGAATTAGCTTCTTTAGCTTCGCTAGCCCCATTGTATCGGTTCGGAGGTCCTTTCATCAAGCCGACTAACGATTGGCAAATCATTGAAAACGACTATAATCAGACCAACAACTAAAAACAAACCATGATCCCAAGCCAAAATATCTTCCGCGCGTACGACATCCGCGGAACCTACCCGGGCGAACTGAACGCCGAGGTCGCCTTGCTGATGGGCAAGGCCTTCGCCAGCTATTTGATCAAACACTTGGGTATCCAATCACCCAAAATCGTGGTCGGACGGGACAACCGCACCCATGGCGAAGAGATTCAAAGCGCTTTCATCGAGGGGCTCAATGTTTCGGGGTGCGCGGTCACCAACACGGGACTCTCCCCTTCCCCGTACCTCTATTTCTGCGACACGTTTGGAAAATTCGACGCGGCCTGCAACATCACCGCGAGCCACAACCCCAAAGAGTACAACGGCTTCAAACTGATGACCCACGACGCCCATGCCGTGTTCGGCGACGAAATCCAGCGAATCTACCAAATTTTGAAAAAGGGGGATTTTGTGTCGGGAAAAGGCTCGGTCAAAAATGGCGATTTCACGAAAGACTACTTAAAAAAACTGACTGAACTTTTCAGCTCGAAAAATCCCCTGAAGATCGTGGTGGACACAGCCAACGGCGTGACCGGGACACTGTACCCCAAGGCACTGGCCTCGCTGGGCCACGCGGTGACCGGGCTCTACACGGAATCGGACGGCACCTTTCCGAACCACGAGCCGGATCCGATTGTCGAAAAAAACCTGTCGGCCCTCAAGAACAAGGTCCTTGAGGCCAAGGCCGATCTGGGCATCGCGTTCGACGGCGACGGCGACCGCCTGAGCCTGGTCACCGAGCAGGGCGAGATGATCAATTCCGACCACACCCTCATGCTCCTGGCCCGTGATGCGCTTTCTCGTCATTCGGGTCGAGCCGTGGTGTTCACGGTCTCCAATTCGCAAACCCTTTTCGAACTTGTCGAGTCGTGGGGCGGAAAGCCCGTGATGTGCAAGGTGGGCCATTCCTATGTGGAACACGCCATGAACGAGCACCACGCCATTGTGGGAGGCGAACAGTCGGGCCACTACTTTTTGCCCGAGGATTACTTTTCGTACGACGATGCCTTGGCAACCGCGGGCCGGCTCCTCAAGATCGCCAGCGAGTCGGGTGTGCCCCTTTCGAAACTATTCCAGGATTTCCCGAAAACCTTTTCCGATGCCGAGCTACGCCCTGAATGCCCGGATATCAGCAAATTCGGCGTCATCGAGAAGGCGGCCGCCTACTTCAGCGACAAATACCCCTGCAACACTTTGGACGGCGTGCGAATCGACTTCGGCAACGGCGGCTGGGCGGGCATCCGCGCCAGCAACACCAGCCCTAGAATCTCGGTCACCATGGAGGCGAAATCCAATGAGGAACTTGACCATATCCGCAACGTGGTGCTGGGACATTTGAAGACATACGGGGAAATACGATGGTAATTTATTATGAGTGATAAATGATAAGTGATAGGTGACAAGTGGGCTCATCACAGAAAATCGGCCAAATCAATGGATCTGGCAACACTTATCACTTATCGCCGTGTATCACTTATCACCCACCTTGATTCCCGCCCCTTGTTTCAGTAGAATATTTGCGATAAAAAAATCCACCAACGAATGATTCCCAAACCGAAAATCGCCAAAAGCCTCTTCAAAATCCTCACCGGAGTGATTGTGGGTTCCGCCATCGGCTCCATTTTAGGCCTGACACTTGCCCCCCGCGAAGGGGCCGAGACCCGGAAGATCGTGAAGGACAAATCCATGGACCTTTTCCTTCGCGCCAAGCAAGGACTCAAAACCGACCGGCGCGTTGGATTCATTCGCCGATGCCTGCTCGGCTGGCTTTCGAAGGAAAAAGAGGAGAATTAATTTCGGATTTCGTATTTCGCATTTCGGATTTTGCATTTATCATTGGTACCGAATCCGATCTCCGCAATGAACAATGCAAAAATAAAATCGTTGGCGCTATCACTCGGGATCGGATTGACGATCGCCTTTTTTCCGAACCTGTGCCATGCGCAGGACGACTTGACCTCGCTTCGGCTCAAGACGAATTTCAATATCTGGCGCGTCAATTTGGCAAACGCGGACTGGCTGAACACCTACCCCAAACTTTCATGGAACGGATTCGACGTGAAGCTTCCCGAGAACCTTCAGGCGGGACTCAAGGACAAAACCCTTCCCCTTCTCAACGCCACCGAAATCCTTGGCGTGGACTACGCTGCCGTGAAGCGCTATTTGGAGAAAAACATGTCGCCCGAACTCAACCGCGAACCGGAGGACGTGACCATCTCGCTGGACGACGAGGGCAAAGTAAAATTCGAGGGATTCGCGTTCAACGGCCAGACCATCGATTTCGACAAGGCCTTCTACCTCATCCGAAAGGCGGTGCAGGAAAAAGTTGAAGAAGTGCGCCTGCCGCTCAAGGTCATCCCGGCCAAGGTCAATGTACTGAGTGACGAATTAAAGGAAAAAGGCATCACGGCGCTGATCTCCACAGGAGAAACCAACTTCAAGAACTCACCCGCCAACCGCCGGGTCAACATTAAGGTGGGGTTGGCCTCGTTCAACGGCCAAATCATCCCGCCCGGCGTCGAATCCGGGGCGGGCAAGATCCTGGGCCGCGTTGACGGCTCCACGGGATATCTGAAGGAGCTGGTCATCAAGGGCGATAAAACAGTCCCCGAATACGGCGGCGGGCTATGCCAAGTCTCCACCACGGTCTACCGCAGCCTGCTCATCGGCGGATTCCCCATCACCAAGCGGACAAACCATTCCTACGCCGTGAGCTACTACGACCCCCAGGGGCTGGACGCGACCATCTACCCGCCGGACCCCGACATGAAGTTCATCAACGACACGCCCAACTCCATCCTGCTCCAAACCACCACGGTGGGCGACAAGGCCTATTCGAACGTCTACGGCACGCCCGTGGACCGGCAGGTGGATTTGATCGGCCCGTGGTACTACGACTTCACCCCCATCCCCCCGCCCCGCACTGAAGACACGACCAAACTGGCCCCAGGCGAAAAACAGCGTTTGGGCGCGGCCCATGGCGGATTCAAGGCCGACTGGTACCGGCGCATCACGTACGCCGACCCCGCAATCAAGGAAACCATCGACCGCATCCACAGCAACTACGAGGCCCGTCCCAACTACACGTTGATTGGGGTAGCTTCCCCCGCCGAGGCGACGGTCAGCGAAAACGGAACGGGGAGCGTGTTCATTGCACCCTAATGCGCTTCGCTTCAGGCCCTAGATCCGAAACCCCTAGAGTCTAAACAAAATCCAAACAGCCCAGACTCCAAAATCAAGACTATTTCAAACTCGAACATAAAATAATCGGCCAATTTAGACGATAAGGCTGTTTGTTGAGTTTCAACTTTGGATTCTAGATTCTAGACACTGTTTAGGATCTAGAGCCTAGAACCTAGGATTTTCTTATTTAGTATTCCCCTCTCCCCTCAAACGCCTTTTTGAGCGTGTGCGAGTCGGCGTAGTTGAGGTCGCCGCCCATGGGGATTCCGCGGGCGATGCGGGTGATTTTGATGTCGATCGGCTTGAGGTAGCGCAGGATGTAGGCCGAAGTCGCCTCGCCCTCGAGCGAAGGGTTCAGGGCCAGGATGATCTCCTTCACCCCGCCCTTTTTCACACGCTCCACCAGCTCGGCGATCTTCAGGTCGTCGGGGCCCACGCCGTCCACAGGGCTGATGACCCCATGCAGCACGTGGTACAGCCCCTTGTAGGTGTTTGCCTTCTCGAGCGCAATCAAATCCAATGGATCCTCGACCACGCACAGCACCGAGGCGTCGCGCCTGGAATCCGAACAAATGCCGCACATGGCCTCCGTTGAAAAGTTTTGGCAGATCTCGCAGTAGCGCAGGCCGGCCTTGAGCTTCCTGATTGTCTCGCCGAACCGCTCCACATCCTCGTTTTTCTTGCCGAGCAAATAAAACGTCAGGCGCTCGGCGGACTTATTGCCAATTCCCGGCAACTTGCCGAATTCCTCGATGGCCTGCTCGATGGACTTGGGGATGAAAGACATGGCCTTAGTTTACCAAATCCCCGACGAAGCACCAACTCCCCAGTGCGGAGTGCGAGTCTCAAGTGCGCCTTTCCGCACCGTTTCCGCCGCACTCCGCATGGGAGATCCAAAGGAGGCTAGAAATCGTTCCTGAGGCTTTGATTGGTCACCTCGTGATGGTCCAGCACCTCACGGTTCTTCACCTTGGTTCCCAAATCCTCGGGCGAGCGGCGCGCCGCAGAACGCTTGAGATCCAGATACTTCTCCTTGTTCTCCCTACCCATGGCCTTGGCCACAAACTCGCTTCGCTCAAAATCGCGGATCGCCCCCTGGATGGTGCCCGGAAGCTTTTTGACGGATTTCGTACGAACCTCGGCTGCCTTGGATCTATCCTCCTCACTGCCCAGCATGGCCGACAGACCCGCCCGAAGCGTCATGAACAGGACCAGGTAGGGATTTGCGTCCGGCGCCACGGTACGAACTTCGATCCGGGCCGACTTCTCCTTGGCCAGCGGGATGCGAATCATGGAGCCGCGATCGGAATGAGACACCTTGATC
>CAZURX010000028.1:0-444 GCA_964623015.1 uncultured Candidatus Peribacteria bacterium | reverse complement strand
GGCGATAGGCGTTCACGCTGGAACTGTACACAAGGCAATTCTCTTTCGCGTGCGACAGCACACCGTTCACAAAGTCGTGCGCCTCCCTTGAAATCCCCCACTCCCCTTCCTTGTCGTAGAACAAATTTTTCCCTTCCTTGCCCATGGAAATGTTGGTGTGCATGCCGCTGCCGTTGATGCCGGGGATCGGCTTGGGCAAAAACGACGCCGTGAGCCCCATGCCCTTGGCGATCTGCCGCGCCACCAACTTGTAGAGTTGGATTTGGTCCGCGCTGTAGAGCGCCTCGGCGTATTTGTAGTTCAGCTCGAACTGCGAAGGAGCCACCTCGCCGTGGTCCTTCTCGTTCTCGAATCCCATGGCGCGGGTCGCCTCGGCCACTCGATCGATGAACCGGCGCAACTTGTCTTGGGGCAAGGTGTTGAAGTAGCCGCCCAATGAAGCCG
>CAZURX010000027.1:1799-10243 GCA_964623015.1 uncultured Candidatus Peribacteria bacterium | reverse complement strand
CGCGCCGCCCCGGCCCCACACTGGCCCCCACCCCGGGGGGGGGGGGGGGGCTTTTGATGGAGGCGGTGACGCGGTAATTTGAAAGGATGGTTTTTACCCCCTTTATGAACTTAGATTCAGGGGGTTTTTGTATTGACAAATATATAATTTAGTGTAAAATATTAATACTTTAAATAACGCTATGGCCAACAACCCTGAAAAACCCATCGGCGAAGCCAATAACCCTCAAGAGAACCCCAAGGATAAAATAGGTCTTGGAACACTTCTGGGGAAGGAGCTAACCCCAACACAAAGGGCTTGGATTTTCCGTGTTCTTATTGGTTCTATTTTATCCGCTGGAGCTGTGGGGGGCATTGGCGAATGCTCAAAAAACGCCGGCATGATGAGAATCATTGAAAAAAATGGAGGTGAAAAAGTTCCCCTGTTTAACGATAACTACATCAGTGGCGATTGGGAAACCTGGCTCAAAAACAATATTCCGGAGGGTAGGCGCGAAGAAAAGCCGGTAACGAAAGAGGTTTGTGGAAGAAAGGTGATCCTGCTTCCCTATTGCATGGAGCAATTGGAATTTGCCAATCAAGAAATGGAGGCTAGGTTTGCAGAGGTAATGGGTGCATCTGCGCTTAGTCACCCTGTTGATTATCCGCGAATGAAAATTTCTCCAGAATCATACCGATGTATCAAGGTAAATTTATCCGGTAGAACCAACCGTGAGCAATATAATCTCTTCCGAAAGAGCATTAGCCTGCCTGAAGGACAAGAGGAATCAAGGGGTTTTTTGTTAACAAGGGAAGATGTGCAAAAACTGATTGATTCTGAAACGAAAACAATGATCGAGGCGGCAAAATTTCCGAAAGAAATTATTGAAAAAATGAAAAAATCCTTTAAGGGCACTGGCATAACCGCGGATGAGTTACGAAAGATTATTGATCCCCAAACAGGTTGGTTGGTTGATGAGGATGAGTTTCCTATAGAAATTGTGGAAAAAATGAAAAAGTCCTTTGTGGTTGCGCCCCCAAGCCAAAGCATCCATGAAAGATTTTGCGCTGTTGACGTAGACAATTGGAAACAGGCAGGAAAGCACCTTAGAAAACATCAGTTTATGGGTGGCTCGAGCTTCTTTGGAATCAAAAAAGGTATTCCAGATGATTTATGTCATTTCAGCATCGGCGAATTCAACATGAGCAATCCTGTGCAACGAATCCAAAAAAAAATTAAAAAGGGTGGCAAGCGTCATAAATAGATAATAAAGTCATTAAATGTGTGCCTTGTTAAAAAGGGGATTTTTTGCTATAATATTAAGATTTGAAATCTAATCGGCTGGATGGCAAACAAAAAAAAATCACCCGTGGGCGAATTTCTGGGGAAAAAACATCCTGAGAAAATCAAAAAGGCCGTCGAGGGTGGGGATTTGGGTCGCCTGAGGGCCCTGCTCCAGAATTTGGCGTTCGACCTGGAGAATTTACGATTGCCCCAGCCAAGCCCAGAAATGGGCGATTTTGAAGGATCCATGGAGCTAAACAACGCCATGGCAGAGATCCGTAGGCAGATTCAAGGTTCCCTGGCGGAAACAGCCAAGCTGGATCCAAAAATTGATACGGAATTAAAAAAAGTCGAAAGGGTGCTTGGGGAACTGGCTCCAGCAAAAATTGGACCACCCCCACCCCCAATCGACGCTGAGGAGATTGTGCTTTCGGACAATGACTTGATTGAGGAGGTGAAAATCGGCACTGAGCCAAAAAAGGAAAATATGGCTTCAGCGGAAAATTTCAAATCCCAAGGGGAAGGATCGGGAACATTGGAAACTTTAGAGGATTTGGTGCCAAAAATCATTGAAAACGAATTGCTCAATGCCACGCTTAACGATCAAAGCTTAAGGCTGGTCAACCAAATTGGAAAAAGTGGTAAGGATGGGTCTGAGCAATTTGAAATTGAATCGAGAGAAGAGTTAGAAAAAGTAGTCAGAAAAACACTTGAAGAGTATTCGGAAACCTATGGAACCAAGCCCTTTTCGGGGGATTTCTTGAGTTTTGATGAAATATCAAAATGGCTTTTGGCGAACATAACAAAACAAGCTCAAATTGTGGAGCTGTCAAAGAATTTAAGAGCGAATTTAATTGAAAATCAGCGAGAAAAAAACGAAAAGGCGGAGCCTGTGGAGCAGGCGACAAGAAAACAAAATGAATCAACAAGGGCAACCAAAGGCTTGTCTGAAAAATTTAACCGCCGTTTTGTGAATCGGCTTAGGGAAATCGATCAGCTGGATCTAGATGGGCTAATCCAAAAATTGGAAGCCGAAAAATTGGTTAAGAGGACGGACAGCCCTGCGGTCCGAAGAAAGAAAATAGAAGGAGTGCTAGGCCGATGGAAAGGGATACGGTCAGGAATAATCGAAATACTAAAGAGGCCCACAACCTCTGAGGAATTGGAAAAGGCTGTGGAAAGCGCCTGTCAAATCATGGATAGGGAAGGGGTTGGCCAATTGGCCAACTATGCCTATCCGGGCCGAAGAAAAATATCCGTGCAAAAAGTGGCCGATGAACCAACTCCCGAATTGCCTCCTTTGCCAAAAGCGAAAATTGAAACAGGGGGAATTGCTCCAAAATCGTCGTCAACCGCCATCGAACCGGCTACGCAGGCGGGTACAGAGCCAGCGGCCGAAGCGCCGAAGGCTAAAGATCAATCGGAGGGATTGGAAAAGGAGTGGGGAAAATTGATTGAAAACACTGACGAAAACCAAAAAATTCTCTATCAAAAAATTAAAGACTTCACAAAAAATAACTCAAAACAGGCGAAGGCGTTCATCGGGGCTGTGGGGCTTCTCGGGGTTAAAGCCGATGAAGACCCTGAGCTTAAAAAAATACAAAACAAAATCAAATCTTATGTCGAGCCATTGGTAAACATGCCTTTGGAATGGTCAGGCTTGGACTCGATAATGTCCAAAACGCTGGAATCTTTGGCGGCGATGGACGAAAAGGTGGATGCCGCGCTAAAACAGCACAAAAGCCGAATCGAGCAATTGGGAAAAAGGGATTTTTTGATGAGCTTCAGCCTAGGGGATTTGGAAAACATCATAAAGCCAGTCTACGAAATGTTGGAAAGGAATTCTGCAATGGTGGAAGATTCGCGAAAAAAAATGTTTTTGGGCCAAGTCCAAAAGGCCTGCCAATCGTTCCTGGAAAAAATCGACATCGAACGACTTGAAAAACTCGAGTTGCACGAGGCGTCTGAAGAGGCAAAAAAAATAATCGAGGTTTACGAGAAACAGCTAAAGCCCCATTTGGAAAAATATAAAACCAAATCGAATGAGCCCAAGCCTCCTGATGCGCTCAAGGGGCCAGAGCCACCGGCTCCGCCGGTCATTGGGCCAATCAAATCTCCGATAGTTTCCAATATTACAAATACCACAAAACAAAATCCGGCAGAAAATGGCATCAAAAACCCATCTAAACCCGCGAAATACGCTTCTTCGGTTTCCAGGGAACCAATTCCCGTTCCAAAAAACTCGCCTACGATCATAACCCATAGGGAAAAAGAGGCGGGGTTGGACAAATTGGATCGGCCAGTGGCGGATTTATTGAACTCTCTTCTGAAAAAAAGGGATATGGTCCGAGGCGACGATCCGTATTGCCTGGCAATCGATGAACTGATTCGAGAGAAGGGCATAAAAGTGGAGGACCTCAAAAGAATGCTCCAAAATCCAACGGTATTCGGCAAAAAGGTGGACGAATCTGTGATTCGGGCCAATGCGCCAGAGGGGACTCCGGAAAATGAAAGCCTTCATGGCCTCAAAGCCAAATACGAGGGGGAATTGGAGAAGGTAGGAGATTATTTGTCTGGAATCACAGGGGGCAGAACCTCGCCGGAAATTGAGGAAAAGAGGGAAAGGATGTTGGAACGCAAAAGGGTTATCAAGGAAATGCTAAAGGGGTTGGAGGTGCTTATCCAAATAAACGAAAGAACGGTCCGATACGACTCGCCCAAGCAAATCCTGGCTATGATTCTTTATGATATTGAAAAGGACAATCCTGATTTCTCGGCGGAAAAATTCTATACCGAATTGGACCGCAGGGTAGATAGGCAGAGGGAAGGGCTATACTCGGGTATAAGATCGGGAATCAATCGGGTGGGTTTTTTCCTCCGCCCTACGCTTAAATCCACGCTCAAGGCATTGGCGGAAGATAGGGAGTTGAAAAAAATTGGGGAAAAGCCTCAGGAGAAACTTGCTGAATTGGCCAATTTTTTCTCAAGCACCCCCGAAAAAACGAAGGCTTGGGTCGAATCATTGCCCGGGGGGCTAAAGGCGCACGTTTTCACTACTGTCCCGCGACTCATCGCCTATCTGGAAATGGCAATCCGCGATGGACAGATCAGCTATCTGATGCGCGCGGAGGGCGCTAGGGAATTGGTCAGAAATCTAAAATCGATCCGAAATCGGCAAATCCAACTTGAGGTTGAGGAAGAATTCGAGAAAAACAAAAACATGAAAAACAGGGATCTGGCCTATGCGTATGTCATGCGCCTAAACGAGGCCGATCGGGCGATGGATGATATTTCAAGAAAATATCTTAAGCACAATGTGTATAAAAGCGTGGGGCTAAAGCTTGGGGTTGGGGCCACGGCTGTCGGTGCCATGACTGCCCTCCCCATTCTTTCCGCCCTCCCGGCGATATTATCGGTTCCGACATTCATTGCCAGTTACATGAAATCGACGCCTGTGTCCGAAGAAAACAGACCCATGATGCGTCGTGCGGCGATCCGTGCCTTTGTGGCAAATAGCCTTGCTATTGGTGGGGCGGCCCTGGCGGCACCCCTCGCCATTCCAATGGGTGTGTTGGGGGCATTCTCGCCAGAAATTTGGAAACATCGTAGGTATCTATTCGAAAAAGGGGGTAGGGGTGGCAAATTGGCCTGGGAAAAAGGAATCAAGCCAGGCGCGCCTTTGGTGGCCAAGGGAGTTTTGGGAATTTTCAAGTGGACGGTAGGCCTGCCTTTTACCCTGACTTACAAGGCGGGTAAACGATTGATCAAATAATTCAAAATTATGGATACCCAAACGAATAAAACGCCAACATCGCTAGACTTGAGACAGTACGCGCTCGGTTTAATGGAAGAGTTGGGCGTTGAGGGCATGGAAGAGGGGCAAAAAGACAGATTTTACAATGAGCTTTTGGAGCAGGCGGGCCATCGGGTAATGGAAGCCATTGTCCAAAATGCGGATCCAGAGTCTCTGGATGAAACATTGGATGTGGATGGCGATCAGTCCAACCTCAAAGAATTTGTTGAAAAATGGGTTGAACGCAGTCCTGAGGCTCAACTGGCCATATTGAACGCCTTGGACGAGATGAGGGATGAAATTCTTAGCCTGGCGCAAGGCTAAAAGCCTTTATCGAACGAATAAGGGGTATTGGAGCTTTCATTGAACCAAAATGTATTTGACAAATATATTTTTTAGTATATAATAAAATTCTAATTATTTATATTCCATGGCAAAAATCGATCAATTTCATCAAGGGGAAAATGAGGTTTTGCCCAGCAAGGAGACTCATCCAAAAAAGGCCTCCTCAGGGCGAATGCATCTGATGGCTGGATTGTTGGCGCTTGGAATAGGGGCGGTGGACAATGTGGCTCATGCCCAAGCCACAACCTATAACGAACAAAGTCCGTCCTTTGCGCGACTTTCCTCAAGCGTGGAATCCCCCATGGACGATTTGGATGAGTTGGAGCAAAACCGAATGCAGGTGTCCCAAGAGGCGCTCTATCGTTTTTACCTTAATCCAAGTGTTTGGACTCACCTGAAAAATCGAAAATTGCTTGAAAGGGTCGATACGATGCTGGAGGCTGCGATGGGAAGCCCAGATGCGCTTTGGTACAAGGAGGAATTGGGTGGTATCGAAATTCGACGCAGGCCTCAAATAAAAAGCGATATTGACCCCAATCTGCGCATTCGCATCGAAAATGGGCAAGTCACGAGGGTGAACGATATTAAGATCGATTCTGCCTTTTTCGCCGAATGGCCAGTGTATGAAAGCATTATTCTTGAGGTCACTCGCAAATGGGTGGCGGGCCGTGGGCTTGGGGTAACGCCCGAGGATGAACGGAAATTTGAGGCGTTTTCAATGATTTTCCCAAGGCGTTTGCAAAAATTATTGAAAATTCGAAATTCAAAAATCCCTTTTTCGACAAGGGAGAATCCCGATTCGGAAGGAAACGACCCCTTGGCTGAACTTTCCGAAAAACTTGAATCAAGCCCTGCCAGCCTTGTTGAAATGAACGACCCCGAGTCAGACAAAATCCAATCCGTCTATGCGATGACCTCGGAGGAAAACAGCGGTGTGATCGAGCTCCGAAAAAACCGGGCCGAAGGGCTTGGGGTGATTATTGGCGTTTCTCGTGAGGGATATTTGATGAACTATGACTCAGCCAATGACTCCTGGTCTATGCCAAACGACTATAAAGACGCCGTAAAAAGGCAATATCAGGCAAAATTGGCCAAGAGAAAAGGGGTTAAATAGATCATATTCTATTATTCGGTCAACTCTACCCTCTGGCTAAGAGGGAGATTTTTTGCTATAATATAATGATTATTTTGATGGAGCCTGAGACCTTGGACTAAATCAGACACTAGTCACTAAAACAAAAACCCATGTGTTGTTCTCTTAATTTTAGCACTGGACTCGATTGGACTGAAAGCCGCCTAGTGTACAGGGAAACGCCTGCCGAGCGTATTTTGGCCAACAAAAACGAGGGTCTTGAGGCTCCACAAACTGCCTTGTTGGAAAAAAATAAAGCGGTTGAAAAGGCCCGCCAGGAAATTGAGGGAAAAATCAGGAATTACAATAAAAATTATGCTGATGAAAGCTACTTTACAGATAGCTATGCGTTTGGGGGCGGAGATGAGGAAAAAAGAAAAAGCAACCCCCAAGAGCAACCTTTGATTTTGGATTGGTCAAAGCCGAGTGAGCTGGAAAAACAGATCAAAAACCTTCAAGGCTCAAGCCCCACCTACGAAGGTTTTGAACACCCGTTCGAGGATGTGGTGGCCCGTATTCCCAAACGCGCAAACCAAGCTGAGGATTTGCAGGCCATCCTGGACGATTTGGCCAAATTTCAAACTTTGGACTCTCAAGCCATTGAGGCCAAGGGCGAATTGGCGGGGGTCATTGCCACCCGCTTTGTGGAAAGGGGGACTCGCCTTACGGAATTGCTTGGGGAACAAAAACGAATCAGCACTGGCCCCGGCTTCGACAAAGTGGAGGGATTGTTGAACATGGCCATCAAAAATCCATTGTTGAAAGACCGTCGGTTCGAAAGCCTATGGACGAGCCCAAATGGAAAGGAGGATCAGCAACAGCTGAGGCAGAACAGGGATATGTTCTTGTCCATCTTGGCGAGCCAAACCAACAATTTTGCCCCTGGGGAGTTTATCTTGGGCAAGGATTTCCTGGATGATCCCGTGGTGAACAAGAGAAACCATCCGTTCCTCTACAATGAATGGCTGAGGTATGGAAACGCCGAGGACCCGGCAATTGAGGAAAAATTGGCACAAGCCCAAACTTTGGAAAACAAATTTGGAGTTAAAACAATGGAGGTTCCTGAAAGGGCAAACGAGATTCTATCGGCTCAAAATTTGCCAGAGGAATTCAGGGTGCAGGCCAAATTGAAGCCTGAGGGTATCAACTCAAGGGCGGACTTTGACGCGCTGGCCAAAGACCTGGAGGGAGTCAGAAAGAAAGTGGTGGTCTACAAAAATGAAAGTCTAAAGGGCCAGGCTGACAAAGTCGCGGCGGCGGACAAGGCGATCGCGGCACTGGATCAATATGCCGAGCTGATCAGGGCCATGGCGGATTACCGATTCCGCGTGGAGGCACAGGACAAGGCTGGAAAAGCCTTCACCCGATCTGGCCTGGAAAAAAATCCACAATTGGCCATTGAGCTAGCCTTGAGGCAATATCAAAAAGCGGTGGCGATCGTTGATCGCACCTCCGGCCCCTTGGCGGCCAGCACCCAAACCCTCAGGAATGCATCGGTTCGCCATATGCTGATTGCCACGGTGTACCAACAGGGGGTTAGCCGATATTCGTTTAAGGACGGCAAGGAAAAATACGAGGACAATGTGGATGACGAATACGGTGTGATGCTTACGAAACTGGCGCTTTCGCCCTATTTCAATCGCCTAAGGCTTGGCCGCTTTTTGGATGCGGAACAACGCGACTTTCTGCTTTTCGCCCGATACGCCAACTTGGCGTTCTCGAAGGAAAACTTCCTGAAAGACAAGGTTGGGGAAATGAGGGATCTTGCCCCATTGGTGGCGGACTACGCCTCAAAAAATGAGACAGAGAAAGGGGAAATTGACGCTAGGGTTGCCGCATTGGCACGCTGGATTCATGGGCCGGACGCCAAAACGCCGCTCAACAAAGACAATTTGGCCGAAGTGCTGGAGC